>DASXGD010000059.1:0-3996 GCA_036489245.1 Occallatibacter sp.
CATGCACATCGTGAAGCGGGAAGCCGAGGGACATCAGTACCCGTACAGATAGCAGTACTGCGTGTAATAGGGGTACTCGTAGCAAGAGTCGTCATAGCCGCCGCCGAACCCGAAGCGTCGGCCACGATGAAAGTGATCGCGGTCGAAGTGATGAAAGTGATCGCGGCCGAAGTGGCCGCGCCCCTCGGCATGCAGACCCGCAAAGCCGCGACCGAGAGCCGGGCCACGACCGGCGAAATGGCCTCCACCAAAGCCGCCGCCCATATGACCGCCGCCGCCGAACCCGCCGCCCATATGACCGCCGCCACCGAACCCGCCGCCCATATGACCGCCGCCACCTCCCCCGCCCCCGTGTCCACCTCCACCTCCACCTCCCCCGCCGCCGCGAGCAAACGCGTCGGCGGTCAGTCCCCCGGTGAGAGCGGCCGCTGTCAACAACACGATCATGGTCTTACGTAACATGGGGACACTCCTTCGGACGCGACTGCGTCCATCTAACAGAAGACCCAGACTGGGCACTGCACCAAGGTGTGGATGAACGGCTAAATGAAAATCGCTATCCATTGCATTCAGTATTGAGAGAAATTTAGGAAACTGATTACGGCGACTTGGCCGATCTAACGATTTTGGGTGCTGCGTTTCAGGCTGATGGTGAATGCCAGGTCCGCAGTCACGGCCTCAGGCATCGCCCCTTCCATCATGCGATTCCGAAGAGAGGCACGAGGCTAAAGGTTGTCCACACCACGGTTGCCGAGGTACGCGTCGAGATCATCTCAAGCAAATACTCGAATGCTGAGGTCGGTCGGCGAAACCTCGAGATTCTGGTCGCCGCGACGCTGGAAGCTACGCTGCTGCAGCCGAACCGAAGCGCTCCGTGTGAAGAATATCTGACCGCGATGGAGGAGCTGTCGGCGGCCGCATACGAGGCCTATCGCGGCCTCGTGTACGAAACCGAAGGCTTCGAGGCGTATTTTTGGGCATCCACGGTCATCAGCGAGATTTCCACGCTGAATATCGGCAGTCGCCCCGCGTCGCGCAAGAAAACGAGAAAGATCGAGGATCTCAGGGCCATTCCCTGGGTCTTCAGCTGGGCCCAGTGCCGGCTCATGCTGCCGGGATGGTATGGCTTCGGAACGGCGGTGAAAACCTGGATCGCCGAACATCCAACTGACGGCATTGCGGTCCTGAAAGCCATGTACCGGGAATGGCCGTTCTTCAAGACGTTGTTGTCGAACATGGACATGGTGCTGTCGAAGAGCAGCATAGCGATTGCGTCCCGTTATGCCGAGCTCGTGCCGGACGTCATGCTACGAGAGGCGATCTTCGAACGCATTCGCAGGGAGCATTACGACTCGATCGAGACCCTGCTCGCCGTGACGGATCATCGCAAGCTCTTGGAGGATAATCCGTTGCTCGATCGCTCGATACGCAACAGGTTCCCGTACCTGGATCCGCTGAACCACATCCAAATCGAGCTCTTGAAGCAGCACCGAGCGAGCGGCGTCAACGAGCAAGTGTTGCGTGGGATCCAGCTTACCATCAATGGTATCTCTGCAGGGCTCCGCAATAGTGGGTGACACCAAACACGCCGGAGCTGGCGCTGTACCCAGCGAACCGACGCGAATCGGGTTATGCTCTTAGCTGATGATTCAGCTGCTCAGACTGCTTTGTGGCGCGCTTATTGAGCTGTTGCGGTCTAGCGCACGGCGTGAAGCAGAGATCCTTGTTCTAAGTGGCCGACAATCCCAACGACATCACAGTGACCCATGATTTTGCTACACTCGAAGCAGCGCAAGCCTTCGCCAAAAAGCGAAGAATAAAAAGGCTATGCAGAACACTGGAATGGTCGGCGCTCCGACAATCTGGTTTCACCACAGAGTATAAGGCACCGACTTTCCGCGCAGACGTGCCGCAACTTCCGAGAATTGCACATAGCGGACACGGCGCGATGTCCAACTTGAGTCCGCTTTGGGGGGTAAAGGGACATGACGCGGACGTGACGTGATGTCCGCTAATGACAGTAGTTTGGCACCGTTTTCTGTAGAAAGATCGAACGCCACTTAAGCTGTCGTTAGAATTTTAGTAATCTGGATCACGGCTCACAGTCGACCACATGCACCCCACACTGAGTGTGCTGACCCCGCAGCGCATCGCGACCGAAGCCTTCACTGACGCCACTGCGGCAGTTGCCCGCCTCGACGAGATCTACGACCGCAACACTCGCTTCCTGCGTGATCACTTTGAGGCGTATGTTAATGGCGAGCCGCTCACCACGCGCGTGCGCGCCACCTATCCCCTTGTGCGCATGACGACCTCGACCCATGCGCGGCTCGATTCACGCCTCTCCTACGGTTTCGTCGCAGGGCCGGGCATACATGAGACCACCGTAACGCAACCTGGCCTGTTCCGTGCCTATCTCACCGAGCAGATCAAGCTGTTGATCGAGAACCACGGCGTGCCGGTCGAAATCGGCGAATCAAACGAAGCGATCCCAGTCCATTTTGCCTATCGGCGCGACATGAACATCGAAGTGGCGGCCTCGGCCGGCAGAAAGTCGCCCGTCGATCGACCGCCGCTGCGCGACGTGTTCGACACGCCTGATCTCGCCGCCATGGACGATGCGATTGCCGACGGCACGCTCCAGAGGCTGCCCGGGGCACCCGAGCCGCTTGCATTGTTCCCTGCAGCGCGCGTCGACTATTCGTTGTACCGACTTTACCACTATACAGGTACCGATCCGGAGCACTTCCAGAACTTCGTGATCTTCACGAACTACCAGTTCTACGTCGATGCCTTCGCGCGTTTGGGTCACGAGCACATGGCCTCGGGCCACTCCAGCTCTGACGCCTTCGTCGAGCCGGGCAATGTGATCACGCGCAATACGCTCTTAGGCGGAGGCACGACCGGTGTTGTACCTGAGCGCATGCCCCAGATGCCGGCCTTTCATCTGGTTGAGCCTGGCTATCGAGGCATCACCATGATCAACATCGGCACCGGCCCTTCCAACGCCCGCACTATAACCGACCACGTTGCCGTGCTGCGGCCGCATGCCTGGCTGATGTTGGGACATTGTGCGGGACTTAGAAACACGCAAAAGCTCGGCGATTATGTCCTCGCCCATGGTTATGTGCGGGAGGATCACGTGCTTGACGAGGAACTGCCGCTGTGGGTACCGATCCCGGCACTAGCCGAGATGCAGGTTGCCCTTGAGCAGGCGGTCGGCGAGGTCACGGGGCTTGCAGGCTTCGAGCTGAAGCGCGTAATGCGAACTGGAACCGTCGCAAGCGTGGACAACCGCAACTGGGAGATCGGAGATCCCGCCATCATCCGGCGCCTGTCACAGTCGCGTGCAATCGCGCTCGACATGGAGTCGGCGGCGATCGCCGCCAACGGCTTCCGCTTCCGCGTGCCCTATGGCACCCTGCTCTGCGTCTCGGATAAGCCACTCCACGGTGAAATCAAGCTCGCTGGCATGGCCGGCGAATTTTATCGCAAGCGCGTCGGGCAGCATCTCGCGATCGGCTTGAAGGCGCTGGAAAAGCTAAAAGCCCAAGAGTGGGAACGCTTGCATTCACGCAAACTCCGAAGCTTTGCCGAGGTTGCATTCCAGTAGCATTTCTGGAGCTCGATAGCGTCACCCCACACCGGTCGACGAGCGAGAAGTGGCCGAAAAATAAGGGTGTCTTGTCGGAAACTCTGTACCTAGCGAGCGCATCCACGGTGAACTCCTCAAGCTCGGCATCGATGTCGGCCAAACCACGGTCGCCAAATACATGGCCAAGCGTAGACGGCCGCCATCCCAGGGCTGGAGGACGTTCAATGGATCGCACGCCAGCTGGCAGCACCACCCGGATACATCGTCCGTGACCGCGACGCCGTCTACGGTGACATTTTCATCAGCCGTCTTCAAGCGATGGGCATTCGTGATCAGCCGACAGCGGCGTGGTCGCCATTGCAAAACGGATATGCGAAACGGCTGATCGGCTCGATCAGGCG
>DASXGD010000084.1:0-9768 GCA_036489245.1 Occallatibacter sp.
AAAATCGAAGCCCCCGGTGACACACAATCTGTGACCTTGGCTGCCGGAGACGACAAACTGGTCGAATTCAAGGTCACGCCCATGATCCGGATCTACCTGAAGTTTCAGTTCAAGGATCCGGACGAGAACTTCGCTGACAAGGTTCGTGTCTTTCCCAAAGGTGTCGCGGTCCAGATCTTCCTCCTGGGAACGGAGAAGATCGAGTGCGTGGTTGGCGAAGATGGCATCATGCTTGATGCTCCCGACGGAAAGAACTACATCGAGGTCAAACGATCGAAAAAGTGGTTCGAGATCAAGTTCGAGCAGCCCAGGATTCCGTTCGTGATCGTGGAAGCATATGACGCCGATGCTGCGGAAAAGCCGCTTCTGATCCAGGAGGATGCTCCCCTTACCGCGGGAAACGATCTGCATAAGAAGGTGTACGAGAAAAAGCGCATTTTCATGCTCCCAAAGACGAAATGGACCATGAAGAATTCCGATTGGGATGTGAACCAGGCTCCCACATACACTGCGGTCGAGAGCAAGTTTGAGAAACTGGACCTCCTGGACACGGTGGTCGGTGAGGATGGCAGCCCCGCTCTTCTCACTCTCGATCCCCACTGGCAGTACATCCGGTTCGAATACTTCGACCGGTACTACGGGATCAGCGACCATGACAAGAAGCCGATCAGTTCGCTCCCCGTCTTTCTGGAAGGCTACGCCGAGGACGTAAGCGCAGAGACCGATCCCGCTCTGGGCAAACTCACCACGCTCTCCTGTTGGTCCGTGACCAAAGATAAGGACACTCACAAGCTCGTCCAGGTTCTGCCCTGGATTATCCGCGCCGATGACGCCAACAAGGAAAATGCCAACCCCAACCAGAAGTCGATGCTGCGCTTCAAGACGGACGAAGACCATCGATTCCTGAAGTCGACCGCCAAGGACACCCGCGAATGGAAAAAACTGGCCGATACTGACGCCGACTACAAGCCCGTTGCCGATCGGCTGCGCTATTACGATCTGCCGGAAGAATGGCGTTCAATGCAGTATTTCTGCCGCTTCTCGCCGAAGGAGTCCGAGCAGGAGTTTTACGAACAGATGGCGCGCAAGAATACGGCCCAGGGCCAGCCGCTGATCTTTTCCCTCGACGACATGGTTCTCACCGACAAGGATCTCAAGCCGATCGAATGGCGGTTCGAAGATACAGAAGTGGAAGCCAACCCCAACGACCGGGTGGCGATTTTCCGCAATACCTTTGACGGCGACGCATGGTCTGCAGCGGAGCCGACGGTTCCAGCCGCGCCTCCCGGTCCACCGGCTCCGCCTGCCGGGTCGCCCCCCGCAGCAGCGCCCAAGCCCGCCAAAGGCGCACGCACTCCAGCCGATCCGCCGGCCGCGCGCCGCGGCGACCTGGCCAAGAAGCCGCAGGGTCCTTCTGAACAGGTCTGGCACTCTCCCGAAGGACTCTACCGTCATGACAGGGCGAACAACAAGCCCTACTTCAGCCGCATTGCAGTGAAATCGAACTATGTCGCCGACTATTCGGGATGGGTTCGGCTGGTGGCCGCCAAGGGGAACCTGTTTGATGTTTTTCATAAGCGAACCAAGTTCGACAGCGCAAAATCGAAGCTATCGACTGGAGCCAGGGCCGCGGTGGCCTGGGTCGACGCGACTTCCAGCGGCGTGGGTGCGGGCGCCGGCTCTGCAAAGCCAACGTGTGCGATCGACAAGGCGCCCGCGCATCCTTACTTCGTCGTTCAGCCTTTCCATGGGAGTGAGTTCGTCACCAAGGGACTGCCTCGGCCGGGATCCCAGTTTTACAACGAATGGACCAGCCAGATCGCCGTGGATGATGGAACGTTCAAGAACGGCAGGAGCGATCTGGCCCTGATCCGGTGCTGTGAGTACGAAGGCGCCGTTGAGAAGTCTGTATTGCTGCGCTTTCATCGATTCACCTTTGACGTCTCCGATGCCTCCTGCGACTTCAGCGGGAGTGGCGGGGACAAGAGCAAATGGCGCGCTGACTTCCTGGCCGATTGCGGAACGCGTTGGAGCGGCGGCGACACGGTTAACGCCGATCGGGCGTGGCTTCTGCCGAAAGCAGGAGCCACCACTTTCAAGGTGAGGGTGATGACGTTCCTGCAAGCGTACGAGATCGGCACCGATTCTCTCAAGTCGGACTGGTGTCATTTCAAAATCACGACTGTCCCTGAAAACAAGGGAAGTGCCATGACCGCCGCAACCGGCACCGGTAAACTGCGTGGCAAGGCGGGTGGTGACACGCCGGATCGCGGATTTGCGGGCGCTCACGAAACCGGACATACCCATGGCCAGCCGGATGAATATCCAAGCAACGACAGCGGGTATGCGCAGCAGGGCTGGGGATCAAACCACATTCCGGGCGCTCCGTTCAATCTCGATGGTAACGCCATGATGGTGTTCAACCGTGAAGTTCGTCCCCGATACTTCTGGAGTCTGACGGAGTGGCTCAAGAACAACATCTCGGATATGGGCACCGATTTCAAAGTGGTGCATGGACCTGAGGATAACTACTTCCTGCCGCATTATCCCAACGGCGCCACCCATCCGGGGCGCGCCTTTAACTTCTGGCCGATGCGTGCTTATACCCGGTATCACACACCGGCAGACGTGATCTACGATTCGTATCTCTACAAGTGCGGCAAGGAAATCTTCGCGACCCAGGTCCTTCCGCAAGCATCCGACGGCGCCCCGGTCGATGGCATCCTTTTGCTCTTAATGAACGTCAGCCTCGAG
Organism: Occallatibacter sp.; assembly: GCA_036489245.1. Taxonomy (GTDB): domain Bacteria; phylum Acidobacteriota; class Terriglobia; order Terriglobales; family Acidobacteriaceae; genus Telmatobacter. Next base: position 2,755 of record DASXGD010000084.1, read on the forward strand.
TTCAAAGGTTACCTGGCTGACGTTGGCAACCAGGCCCGGCGCGAGAGCGTTGCAGCGAAATTGGTGTCTAAGTTTAGCGATTCATTGAACAAGAAGGTGTTTGCCGCTTTCGACCTGGATGCCCCTCCGGCGCCCGACGGGAAGTTCTCGAAGTGCTACCTGCACTTCGTCATGCGGTTGAAAGAAACCCTGGATACCAAGGCGCATGTCCAAATCACGGTTGACCCGGCGGCCGCGGCAGATACCACAGTAGCCGTCAGCGATCTTTACCGCTACACCATAGCGTTTGCGCCGCCACCTCCGCCGCCACCTCCGCCGCCCGGACCACCGCCCCCACCGTCGCCACCGCCCGCACCCACACCGCCGGCGTCAAATGGAGCGTGGAATACTGCAATCGACGCAGCCGTTGATAAGGCCGTTGCAGAGGCGTACAAGAGGATGGGATTGACCGTAGCCAACCGCTCGGTCGCCGATTCGTATGCACCGATCGTGAAGAGCATTGGACCGGGCTTGACTCCCACTATGACTCTCATACCTTAAGCGCGCCGACCGGAGAGACGAATGAAACGGCATGAGAGCTTCGTGGGGTTCGCACTTGCCAAGCTGGTGATGGTGGCGGCGTTGACGGCAGTTCTCCACCCGCTGAACGGTCAGTCGAAAAACGGACAACCCGCCCTAAAGGAGAAGACGACGATGTTCGATACTGGGTTCACAGAGAGGTACTCCGGATCTCCGGTGACCGTCGATGCGTCGCCCGTTCCAATCCGCCCTGCCGCGGCCGTTCAACCGCCGCCTGCCCCCGTCGTGCCTGGTGAAGGCATCCGGATGTTTGTCAATGATCGCCTCAACTCCCGGGTGGGCGAGTCCCTTGCTTCCGCCACTCTCGCCCTCGAGCATCAGGCGGCCATTGAACCGGGGTTCCAACCGCTGTATACCGTGAAAGCCGGCCAGCGCATACTGCTCCAGGGGATAGCCGCCCAACTGTTTTCTCTCGACCTCACGCCCCTTCAAAAGATCACGGGCGGGTACGGGCAGGCCATTTTGTATCCCGCCAAGAACCTGGCTTACGCTCCTGATATTCGAGGCGGCATCCTGGGCGCCTTTGATCTCGAGACCGGCAAGAAAGTCTATGCCCTCTCTCTGCTCAATGGTTACGGATACAGCCGGGAGTGGTACACGCGGCGGGGAAACCGGATCTTCGTGGCCAGCCTGCAGGCAATGGTCGACCCGCATGAATCGATGCCGGAATTTTCGACACTGGAGATCTGCCAGCTCAATGAACCGGAAACGACCGACGACTTCGGCTTCCTCAGGAGTACGGAGCAGGCGAACCTGATTCGAAAGGCGCAGCATCTGGTGGCCGCCTCGCCGGAAGGCGCCATCGTGGTGGCATTCGAAGATCACGTCTTTTTGCTCGATTGGAATCTCAAGATTCGGATCGACCTCCTGGGAGAATTTCATCCTGTAAAAGTCAGCCTGGATGAGGCCGGGACCATATACCTCGTTGTCGACGAGAAGGATGCCGCGAAACGCTCGGCGCTCTGGTTGGTCCGGTCGAATGGCGAGCGCGGGATGCGCCTGCCTCTCGACCGTCCCGCAAGTTCCCTCATTGCACCTCCTGTCATCGGCTACGATCACACCATTTACCTTGTAGCCAGAGACGTGATCACCGCTGTCAGTCCGGTCGGTGAGGTGATGTGGGCGCGCCGCTCACAAGGCAATTTCGCCGGCGCTGTTGTAACTCCCGATCATCGCCTGCTAGTTTCGGACGGCCCGGAACTCATTACCCTGGATCCAACTGGTCAGCGAACTACGGTATTTCATGCTTCGGAACCCCTGGTCACGCCTCCCCTTGTAATCGAAGGTGGCAAAGTTCTTGTTGCCTCGCCCAGGAACCTTTACTTACTAGGACCCGGGCGATAAAACTCGCAGACTCATCTCACGATCGAACCTCGACTACATAGAATCTCCCATGCGCCTGTTGCAATCCTCAGCGGCCGTTCGCCAAGCCGGCCCGGCAATCGCGGGCGAGTGCGGGAATTGCGCGCATCTTCGTTCGTGCGGAATTATACTGGCGAAGCCGAATGCGCTGCAGACGACGGCCGATCGCAGCGGGCAGTTTGAGTCCGGAGGGGCGCATGGTGCCTGATTGGGTACGGTCCAAGGCGGGCAACGGCTGCGGTATAAACGCAGCCATCGGAATCGGCCAGGCTCCAGGGTCGTTGGGACTCGTGACGCGGATCCTGGCGGCGGGGGGTCTCGCCGTAGCGCTGAGTGTGGCGGGACTCCGGATCGTGAACCGGAGCGCGGCGCTGGCGGCCGAGACGCCCGCAGCGATCACGGTCGACTATCCCCTGAAGGGATCGATCTTCCCGCCCGACATGGCAGCCCCGACATTTCAATGGCGGGATCCGGCGGAAGATGCCAAACGCTGGGAGATCACGGTTGCTTTCGCCGACGGCACGCCGGCGCTTCACGTTTCCTCAAAGGGCGAGGGTCTGACGATCGGCGAAATCGATCGGCGGTGCCTCTCCGCAAACAACAAGTTACCGGAGTTGACTCCGGAACAGGCCGCGGCCCATACCTGGAAGCCAAACGGGGTGGAGTGGCAGTCAATCCGCAACCACGCGGTCGACCATGCGGCAACGATCACCGTAACCGGCTTTGCAGAGGGAACTGCGGAAAAGCCGCTTTCGCGTGCCTCAATGCAATTGACCATCTCCCGCGACCCAGTGGGCGCGCCGATCTTCTATCGCGATGTGCCGCTGATGCCTTCGGCGACGGAAAAAGGGGTGATCAAGCCACTCGACTCCAACGCCGTTCCCCTCATTGCGTGGCGGATGCGAAATCTGGCCGAACCGTCAAGCCATGTGGTGATGACGGATTTGCACTCCTGCGCCAACTGCCACTCGTTCAGCCGGGACGGCAAAACCCTGGGCCTGGACATGGATGGGCCGCGCAATGACAAAGGCCTCTATGCGGTCGTTCCGGTAACGCAAAAGATGACAGTTCGCACCAGCGACATGATCTCGTGGGCATCGTTCAGCGGCGAAACCAACCCGCAACTCAGGATCGGATTCATGTCGCAGGTATCGCCCGACGGCAAGTACGTGATGACTACCATCAAGCCGCCGGGAACCAGGAATGCGGATTTCTATTACGTGGCTAACTTTACGGACTACCGGTTTCTCCAGGTTTTCTATCCCACGCGAGGCATCCTTGCCTGGTACAACCGCGCGGCGAAGACGCTGCGGCCCTTACCTGGGGCCGATGACCCGAAGTACGTGCAGGCGAGCGCCGTTTGGAGCCCGGACGGAAAGTACCTGGTGTTCGCACGGGCCGAAGGGAAGGACGCAAACCCACCGGGCTTGAAGCTGGCGTTGTTTGCGAACGACCCGGCCGAGATGCAGATCAAATACGACATGTACCGGATTCCGTTCAACGAAGGGCGCGGCGGCACGGCGGAACCGATCGTGGGCGCCTCGCAAAACGGGATGAGCAACAGCTTCGCGAAAATATCGCCAGACGGCAAGTGGATGGTTTTTGTGCAGGCACGGAACGGGCAGCTCATGCGGCCGGACGGAAAGCTCTATATCGTGCCCGCCGCGGGCGGCAAGGCGCGCCTGATGAATTGCAATACGCAACTGATGAACTCCTGGCACAGTTTTTCGCCTAACGGGCGTTGGCTGGTCTTCTCGTCCAAAAGCCGCTCTCCCTATACACAGCTGTTCCTCACCCACATTGACGAGGCCGGCAATGATTCCCCAGCGATCCTGATCGAGAACTCAACGGCAGCCAATCGGGCCGCGAACATTCCCGAATTCGTGAACATGAATCCGGAGGGAATCGAGCATATCGATACCCCGGCGGTGGACTTCTACAAACAGTTTGATATCGCGGCGGCCCTGGTGAACAAGGGCCAGTACGCGGCGGCGATTCCGGAGTGGCAGAAGGCGCTTGATATGCAGCCCGATGACGCGGGGGCCCACTTCAACTTTGGAGAGACACTGATGCGCGCCGGCCGGATTGAGGACGGCGTTTCCCAACTCCAGGAATCGATCCGGCTCAACCCGCATTTTGCGGAGGCCCACAACAACCTCGGGGTGGCGTTGGGGCACCTCGGTCACAACGAGGAATCCGCGAAGCAGCTGCGGTTAGCCATCGATGAAAACCCCGACTACGCTGAGGCATACCTCAACCTCGGGTCCACGTTACTGGTTGAGAACCGGCTCCAGGATGCGCAAAAGCAGTTCCTGAAGGCGTTGGAACTGAACCCTGATTTGAGCGCTGCACGGATTAGCATGGGGCGGGCTCTGATCGCGGAAGGACATTTCGATGAGGCTGCGGGAGCATTTCGCGCCACGATTGAGAAAGACCCTCAGAATCCAGGCGGCTACCTCGCGCTTGGCCAGTTGGAGGCCGACAGGAATGATCTCGACGGCGCCGTCGCACAATTCCGCAAGGCGCTCGCCATCGATCCAGGCAACGTCGAGGCGGAAGGCGACCTGGGCCACGCTCTCGTGTCCTCAGGCAGCATCGATGAAGCGATCCCGCATCTCCGCAAAGCGCTCGAACTCTCGCCGCAAAACGGCGAGGCGGATATCGATCTCGGCATCGCGCTGGCGAAGAAAGGCCAGTTGGACGAAGCTGTTGCCTTGTTTCAAAAGGCTCTGGTCTTGATGCCTGGCTCCGCCGAGGCGCATTACTACCTGGGCAAGGCGCTGGTGTTGACCGGCCATGCCGGGGACGGTCTTGACCAATGGAAACAGGCGTTGCAGAGCCAGCCCGACAGTTTGGAGGTGCTGAACGATATGGCCTGGGTGCTGGCTACTTCACGGGATGACAGTCTGCGCAATGGCGGGCAAGCATTGCAATTGGCTCAGCATGCGGCTCAGCTGACTTCGGAGCAGGAGCCGGCGATCCTGGGAACGCTGTCAGCGGTCTATGCCGAGATGGGGCAGTTCGATAAGGCAATCGAATTGGGGCAGCGCGCCGCTGACCTGGCCATACAGCAGAACAAGACTGCCCTGGCGCAAAACCTGACAGAACGGCTGGCGCTGTTTCGGAGCAAAACGCCCATACGGCAGTAGGACCCCGCCGGGTCCCTTAATGTTCATCCGGCGGGGAGTCCGGCTTGGGTTGAATTGGTTTTCCCTTGCCGATATCGGCTGGGAAGAGAGGCGCGGGGGCCGCTTTGCCAAGGCCAATTTTGCTGTGCAGCATCTCATTGAACAACGAAATGTCGTTTGACTCGATGACAATCGAGACCAGGTTGCCGTTCCAGACAAAGGCGGCGGAGCCGACCCAGCGAGGTTCCGGTTTTTTATCGGAACCGGTTGCGGCCTCGTTTACCGGCGACGCGCTTTCCGAGGCCGCGAAGTGAATGCGCGTCTGGCCGATTTCGTACCAGATTGGCTGGTCGATCGGGCGTAGATCGTGATCCTGAGCTAATCCGGCAGACATGGCCGTCGCGACATTGTCCAACTGGGCTTTGTACGATTCGGGCATGCAGTCCACTCCAATGCGCGAAACCGCGATCTTTGCGGACACCGCATGCGGCGGATCCGCGACGGTTCCGCGTGTATCTCCCTGGCTTGTTACCGCGGCCGGGAGATGACTCGGATCGTCCTTGCGCACCGCGAGCAACGACTTATCGCTGCACTGATCTGTTTTTCGAGATTCCGGGGTTGCGTTGGCCGGCTCGCGGGCGGCGATCTCGGCGTGCTGCTTGTCGAGGCTGGGAAGCGTTTGTGCGACCAGGCTGGCAGGATACGCAAAACTTAGATCGAGAAGATCGCTGTGAAAGAGCGTGGACGGAGCAGCCTTGGCTGCGCTGCCGGGCACGGCTGGCGAAACAGGAGCCTGCGATGGAGCCGGGGTCTGGCTATAGGCGGCAGAAACCGGCCAAAACAGCAAGGCAATCAGCAAGTGACTCCGTGTCATAAGCGGCGCGAACCCCTATCCAGCATAATTGGGTTTCGAGGTTGGCGCCTTGTCCATCCTTCGGCACAATGCAGAAGGATGGAGGCGGAAAAGATTGTGCCCGATTAAGAGAGCTACTTCAGGCTTACCGTCGCTTTGAGCGGCAGCTTGTCGCTAGAGCCGCCCACCATGATGGTGTAGTCGCCGGGAACGAGGGTCCATCCGCCTTTCTGCTCGTCGAAGATCGACAGATATTTGGGATCAACGTCGATGCTCACCGTCTGTTTGGCTTTGGGTTCGAGCTTGACCTTGGTAAAGCCGATGAGGCGTTTGGGCGGTTCCTGCGCGCTGGTCGGGAGCGCGGCGTAAACTTCGGCGATCTCCGCGCCGGCGCGGGCGCCGGTGTTGGTCACCGTGAAATTCACCTTGACGTTGTCCCCGGGGGTGACGGTCAGGCTGGAATAGCTGTAGGTGGTGTAGGAAAGGCCGAAACCAAATGGAAACAGCACCGCCTTGTTCTCGGCGTCGTACCACTTGTAGCCCACCTTCAAGCCCTCATCGTAGGCGACCGGAAAAGGCGGCAGGCCCTTGGCCCACTGTTCGGGCGAAGCCGGCCCGTTAAAGTGGGACGACTCCGGCGGCGGCATGGTCACCGTGGGATGGGGCAGGTCGGATTCGCTCCTGGGAAAGGTGTTGGGGAGTTTGCCGCTGGGGTTCACTGTACCAAAGAGGATGTTGCCGAGAGCATTGGCGCCGTCGCTGCCGCTGTACCAGGCTTCGAGGATAGCCGCGGGAGCATCGACCCAGGGCATGGTGACGGGGCTGCCGGATTCCACGACGACGATGGTATGCGGGTTGGCCGCGGCCACGGCTGCGATCACAGCGTTCTGGTCGACGTCGGGATCGTCTTTCTGGCCATGCTGCTTGTAAGGCGGAAGCGAAAGCGACGGGAGATCCATGCCTTCGCTTTCCCACTGGTAGCCGAACACGATGGCCACGTCGGCGCCCTTGGCGGCCGCCGCCGCCGCCGCGGGATCAAAGCCGGGATCATACTTCACCGTGGCTTTGGGCGCTCGCGCCTGGATGGCTTTG
>DASXGD010000091.1:0-8261 GCA_036489245.1 Occallatibacter sp.
GCAACGATTCGAGGAAGCGCGCGGCCCGTGGTGGCGTCCCTCGACCAAGTGGGGGCGTATTTTCTTCGGATTAGGCATCCTCACAGTCGCCGGCGTACTGGTCACGACGGGCTATATTTTCAAGACCTACCTCGAACGCGACCCGCGCTTCCGCATCAACGGGGGCGGGAATATTCAGGCGGCCGGACTGACGGAAGTCACGCGCGCGGACGTGCTGCCGGTCTTCGGTGAAGATATCGGGCGCAACATCTTCTTTGTTCCGTTGAGCCAGCGACGCAAGCAACTGGAAAAGATTCCGTGGGTGGAAACCGCGACCGTGATGCGTCTGCTCCCCGATCGCATTCGCATCTCGGTGGTGGAGAGGACGCCGGTGGCGTTTGTCCGCCGCGGGCAACAGATCGGGCTGGTGGACGCCAACGGGGTCCTGCTGTCGATGTCCGCTGGTTCCATGACCAAGCATCATTACTCGTTTCCGGTGGTGACGGGCATTGACGGCGGAGATCCATTGCCCTCGCGGAAGGCGCGCATGGCGGTCTACGGGCGCCTGGTCGCCGACCTGGACAGCGGCGGGCAGCGCCTTTCCGAACAGATCTCGGAGATCGATTTGACCGATCCCGAAGACGCACGCGTGCTGATGCCCGAAGCGGGAGCCGATATTCTCGTCCACTTCGGCGACGACCAGTTCCTTACCCGCTATCAGCGCTACAAGGCGCATATCGCCGAGTGGCGTCAGCAGTATCCCAAGCTGGCGTCGGTCGATCTTCGCTATGAGCAGCAAGTGGTGCTGGAGATGGCGCCCGGTGCAGGGGCCACGCAGACCACCGGCGATGACGGCAAGCCGATTGCCATGCGGGCGGAAGTTTCAGGCGATGGAACGCCCGCGAAACCACCGGCGGGAGTCAAGGCTGAACCGGCATCGAAAGCGACGGCGCACAAAGCTCCGGTTAAACCGAAGCCGGGCAAAGACAAGAACAAGAAACACGCCGCTGTGGCGGATACGCGGAATGGGCCCGGACACAGCGCGGCCGAGTGGGTCCTCGAGCAGCAGTACCAGCCGGCGCCGGCAACCTGAGCGGAGACGATGAGCCAGAAGCAGGACAATCTGATTGTCGCGCTCGACATCGGCAGCATGTCGACGCGGGTGCTGGCCGCCGATCTCAACGAGGGGGCGCTGCGCTACCGCGGCCACGCGGTGATGGACTCGGCCGGGATGCGCAAGGGTTTGATCGCCGAGCTTGGACCCGCGTCCAAGGCGGTGAAAGCTGCCAGCGAACGGGCGGAAATCGTAGCCCGCGCCAATATCGATGAATGCGTGGTGGGAGTGGGCGGCCCGCATATTTTCGGTATCAATACCAATGGCGGATTCGAACTGGGCAGCCGGATGCGCGAAATCACGCGGGAAGATGTGCGCACCGCGGTGGAACGCGCGCGCGCCGTGGAGCGGCCGCCGGACCGCGAGATTCTGCACCTGTTGCCGCGCCAGTTCATCGTGGACGAGCAGCCCGGAATTTTCGATCCGGTGGGGATGATCGGGGCGCGTCTCGAAGTTGACCTGCACATCGCCACCTGCTCCGGCAGCGCCTTTCAAAGTACGGTGACGTGTGCCAACCGCGCCGGGCTCGAGGTGACAGAAGCAGTTCTGGAATCGATCGCGGCCGCCGAGGCCACGCTGTCGGCCGATGAACGCGAGCTAGGAGTCTGCCTTCTGAATATCGGCGCCCATTCGAGCGACCTGGTGGTCTTTTTCGAGGGCGCTGTCGCCCATACCGCCGCGGTACCGGTGGGCGGATCTCACTTCACCAACGACCTCGCCATCTGCCTGCACATGCCGGTGGCGACAGCGGAGGAACTGAAGCGCCAGTACGGTCATGCCGTGGTGACCGCGGTGCCGCAGGACGCGGAGATCGAAATCACCAACCCGACGCCGGAGATGCTCTCGTTGCGCCGCGTGGCGGAGGTTCTGGAACCGCGGGCGCGCGAGCTTTTTCACTTTGTGAAAGAGTGCCTGCGCCAGGGCGGGGTGGTGGAGGCACTGGGAGCCGGCTGTGTTCTCACCGGAGGCGGGGCAATGCTGCCCGGCATGCTCGACCAGGCGGAGAGCCAGCTTCGAGTACCGGCGCGGACGGGGATGCCGGTCCGGCTGTCGAACATGCCTGGGGAACTGGCTCATCCCGCTTTTTCGACCGTGATCGGCATGCTCTTGTACGCCCACCGCACGCGGGTGATGCGCGACTCGGAAAGCAACGGACTGCGCGCCAAGCTGCGCGCCATTTTTGCATCGAGCTTTTGAGTTCTTGAGGAAGACACATGTCATTCAACCCGGATTCGACCCAGGTTCAGGAGGCCGCCATGGAGCAGATGATTCAACAGCCCGGAGAAATGCGCATTCACTTTCACGACGAAACCCCACGCGGGGCCCGCATCAAGGTCATTGGCGTAGGCGGAGGCGGCGGCAATGCCGTGAACCGCATGATCCAGGCCAAGATGGAAGGCGTGGAGTTCATCGCGGCCAACACCGACGTGCAGGCGCTCAAACTATGCCAGGCGCCGGTCAAACTCCAGCTCGGCGTGCGGCTGACGTCCGGCCTGGGCGCGGGCGCCAATCCTGACGTGGGCCGCCGCGCAGCACTCGAGGATTCGGAAAAGATCATTGAAGCCCTCGAAGGCGCCGACATGGTGTTCGTTACGGCCGGCCTTGGCGGCGGTACGGGAACGGGCGCGGCTCCGGTGATCGCGTCGCTGGCCAGCGAGATGGGAATTCTGACCGTAGCGGTGATCACCGTCCCATTTGCATTCGAAGGCAAGCGGCGGCTACAGCAGGCCGAGCGGGGGCTCAAGGAACTTCTCGAGAGCGTCGACACGATGATCGTCATCCCCAATGAGAAGCTGCTGGCAGTGGCCAAGGACGCAGGCTTCTTCCAGAGTTTCCGCATTGCCGATGATGTACTGCGGCAGGGCGTGCAGGGAATCTCGGACATCATCACCATTCCCGGCATCATCAACCGCGACTTCGCCGACGTGAAGACCACCATGGCCGGGATGGGGCATGCGGTCATGGGCACGGCGGTCCGTTCGGGTGAAAACCGCGCGGTCGAGGCGGCGCAGGCGGCCATGGCCTCTCCGCTGCTCGAGGCGGGCGCCATCGACGGCGCGCGTGGCATCCTGATCAACATTACCGGTTCGAGCAAGCTTCGGCTATCGGAGGTGAATGCGGCCTCTTCGCTCATTCAGACGTCGGCGCACGAGGACGCCAACATCATCTTCGGGGCGGTGCTGGACGAGAAGATGGCCGATGAGGTCAAGATCACGGTGATCGCCACCGGGTTCCGCGACCAGATGCCCGCGCGCCGGGCCCGCATGCTGGATGTGGAAAATATCCCGGTGGTTTCGGTGCCGGTGATGGCGACTGAAAGCTGGATGCAGGAAGGCGGCCCGGGAGTGAAAGTGTCGGCGCCGCCGGTGATCGAGTTCGTAGCGCCCCCGCCGCCACCGGCCCCCCGGTTCCTGAGCGAAGACGAGGAGCCCGAGCCGTCCCGGCTGGGATCGCCGCGGGGCATGGTGGCCCAGGCACCGCCGGCCTTCGATGATTCCTATGTGGAGACGGAACCGCAAGCAGCGGCCGCATCGGCCCGTCCCAAGTTTGGGGAGATGGAAGAGGAGCCTGTGTACGCGTCGTTGCCGCGGGATTATGCATCCGAAACAGGCAACGGAGTCCGTACTTCAGAAGGCGTTGAAGAAGGGCGGCCGCAGCCTGTAGGGGCCCTGTTCGTGGAAGCCGCTGCCAACGCCGAGCGGGATCTGGACGTGCCGGCATTTATGCGGAGAGTGCAATTTTGAGATCCGGGCTTTCAGAAATGGGTGAGTTGGTCCCATAATGGAAGCTGCAAGTGGTTTTCCACAGGAGTCGGACAGAACCTTCGGTTTTGAACCCGAGTCCAAGTACTAATGTCATGTGTTTTCCGTCACATGGTTTTGGATCGCACTGAAGCGTTTTGGCTGTATAGTTTCATTTAAGTTCCTCCATTGCAGGGTGTTCCGACTCCGGCTCGATGTGTCTCTAGAGCCGGAAGGTCTTTTTTCCGCGAGTCTCGATCGTGCAGCGGTGTTTTCATAAGGGGAATTGGACCCGAAAACGGCCGCGACGCGAAAGCTTGATCTTGGCCGCAGCGGAAATAAGTGGACGTCGCCGGCATTATGGAGCGATAAGTACGAAGTGCGCCCCCCTCCCTGGAGGATGACGCATGGCACGAATCCACGTATAGGGGAAGCTGGCTGGATGAGACTGTCTTGCGCTTTGCTTGTGAACCTTGGTTTGGTTGGGATGGGGGCCGGCGCGGCCAGCGCGGGCGCCCTTGATGCGCCTCATTCGCTGCATCACACCAAGACGACGCCTCACCTCGTCGAGTCGCATCACACGGCAAAGCACTCGGCGTCGCATGCAACGGCCTCGACTGCCACCGCGAAGGCATCGGCTCACAAGCAGACGACCGTCAGTCATTCCCCGGGCAAAGTTGGAAACGGCGCCGGCACCATTCGGCGCACCCGCCTCGTCGTTCGTCACCACCACTACTACGAGCATTTCACCGCCAGTTCCTTTGCGGCGGGAGACATCTTTGCCGATGACATCACGGTCGGGGAAGACCCGGTGATCCGGCAGGCGGCCATTGATGCCCTTGGCGACATGAACGGCACCGCGGTGGTGATCAATCCGGCCAACGGGCGCATCCTGGCGATGGTGAATCAGAAGCTGGCCCTTTCGCCGGGCGCCGAGCCCTGCTCAACGATCAAACTCACGGTAGCCATGGCCGCCTTGTCGGAGGGGCTGGTTACGCGCGACACCATGGTGCAGTTGCCGGGCTTCCGCATGAACATGACCCAGGCGCTGGCCAAGAGCAACAATCTCTACTTCGAAGAACTGGGCCGGGAGCTGGGTTTCGAGCGGGTTCGCCACTATGCCAACCAGTTTGGACTGGGTGAGCTGGCGGGATACGACATCGCCGGGGAACAGCTTGGCGCATATCCCGACCAGGAGATTTCCGCCGCCGAAGGTGGCGTCGGGCGCATGTGCAGCTTTGGCCAGGGCGTTTCAATGACGCCGCTGCAGTTGGGCGCATACGTGGCCGCGCTGGCGAATGGTGGAACTCTGTATTATTTGCAGCACCCGACAACGCTCGAGGAGATTACCGCGTTTGAACCGCGGGTCAAGCGCACTCTCGACATCGCCCGGTTTGTTCCCGACCTGCAGGACGGCATGGCAGGTGCGGTCGAATACGGAACGGCGCGGCGGCTGCGGGCCAGCTTTACCGAACTGCCGGTCTTCGGCAAAACAGGGACCTGCTCGAACGAGGGGACGCGCTACGGGTGGTTTGCCTCCTACTCGGATTCGCCGCAAGGCAGCCTGGTGACGGTGTTCTTCCTGGAGGGCGGCCGGCCAACGTTCGGTCCCCGCGCCGCGGAGCTGACCGGCGCTTTCTACCGCAACCTGTGGGACCACGAATATTTCGCGGCGAAGGCCCAGACTTCCTCCACTGTTACACCGGTTTCGACCTCGCAGCCGGCTGCGCAGCCGCTCGCTTCGGGCGTCGATCAGTAGCCACCGGGGTACGGCGACTCAGGATTTGGGCTTATCTCACAGTTTCTCAGCCCCGGATTTTTTGAATCCGGCGCTGCCCAACCGCCCGCCAAGCCTCAATGAGCATTGAATCTTAGAATCCGTAAATACGCCTGAAACGATTTCGCTTTAAATTCATCGGATAAGGTGAGGGTTCCCTTCTTCCCCGTTTTGCCTCCGGCGAGGTCGGATTCCTCCTGTTTCAAATTATTCTGGTACGGGGTCTCCCTCCAATGGCGCTTCCCACGCAGATTCTTCTCGTTTACGGTTATTTACTCCTGTTCGCATGGGTGCTGGTGGAGCAATTCGGGATTCCGCTGCCGGCAACGCCGGTCCTGCTGGCGGCAGGCGCTCTTTCGGCGCAACAGAGAATCAGCTTTCCGGAGGCGTTGCTGGCCGGACTCTTGGCCTGCATGATTTCGGACTCTTCCTGGTTCTTCATCGGCAAGCGCTATGGGCACCACGTGCTGCGGCTTCTCTGCAAACTGTCGATGGAACCGACCATCTGCGTGCGCAAGACGCAGGACTCGTTTGGCCGCCGCCGGGGCCTGATGCTCATGTTCGCCAAGTTCGTTCCCGGCCTCGCGACCCTGGCAGCTCCGGTGGCCGGGCAGAACGGGATGGCCTACCCGGCGTTTCTGTTTTTCGATTTCATCGGCGCCACACTTTGGGTGGGAGCGATCCTGGGCGCTGGGCGGCTGTTCGGAGACGCGCTCAAACGGAATCCCGGGCTCCTCAACTGGGTAGGCCGATTCTCGGGAGTCTTGCTGTTGCTCGGGATTATCGGGTTCATTATCGCGCGGATGTATCGCCGGCGCATGGTGCTCCGTCAGCTGGTTGCGGCGCGCCTGGAACCGGAAGAACTGAAGCGCCAACTTGACGCCGGAGACCAGGTGTACATTGTGGATCTGCGTCACCCCCTGGAACTGCTGCCGGACCCGTTCACTTTGCCCGGTGCGCTCCATTTTTCGCCGGACGGTCTGGCGGCCCGGGCGCACGAAATTCCCAGGGACCGCGACGTGGTGCTCTATTGCACGTGCCCCAGCGAAGCGACCGCCGCCAAGACGGCTTTGACGCTGCATAAGCTGGGGGTCAAGCGCGTTCGCCCGCTCCGGGGCGGATTCGACGAGTGGAAGCGGCTGGGGTACCCAATGGACGCCATTGAGCCGGTCATCCCCGAGACCCCGCCCCTGGTCCAATTGGGAAAATAAAGGAGAAGCAGCCTTCGCCCAGGGTTGAGATGGCGCTGCGGGCACGACTCGCGTCGTGCCCTTGGTACAGAACGCCGCGGTTAGGTTGATGCGACTGCGGCGGTGACGAATAGAGCGGCGATTTTCGTTCCGATGGGCGCACCAATCCCGCTGCACGCGTCTGGGCCCGGCGCTGCGCTATAGACTCCGTTGGTTCCCACAGTGATGTCGTTGAAGGCGCCCTGATTCTGCCACAGCTTGGGGGTCACAAACCCGAGTTTCTTCCCGAATGCGGCAAAGAGGCCGGAGTAAAGCGGGGCGACCGCGCTGGTGCCGCCGACCACCGTTTGCGCACCGTGGACGACGATCGTATATCCGGTGTTGGGGTCGGCGTCGCCGGTGACATCGGGCACCATCCTGCCGGTGCCAAACTGGGTGCCCGCCGGGGCAGGAGGGGCGCCGATTTGGAAGGCCTGCACGGGAAAGATGGTGGAATAGCCTCCGCCTGTTCCCTGGCCGTTGGTCTGGCCGGGAGTGTCGTTCCACACGGTCTCCGTGGTGTCGGTCTTGTATGTGCCTCCGCAGCCGATGACATGAGGACAGGATGCGGGCACATCCACGTTGGCAGGGGAGGATCCCCCATCGCCGGAATCATTATCCCCGGCGGCGCCGAACACGACCATGCCGGCCGCGGTGGCTGCTGCCGCCGCCTGCTCCATCTGCTGGGCTGCGGCGTTGCCCCACACGGCTTCGTCAGCGCCCCAGGAGATGCTGCACACGTCGCATCCGTCGGCGGTGGCCTTGTTCACCGCGGAAGCGATGTCCTGCGACCAGTAGACGCGAATGGTGGCGGGGCGTCCGGTGGCGGCGAAGTAGGAGGCGCCGGCGACCTCGATATCCAGAGCGACCTCGTAATCCGGATCGTCCCCCGATCCGATGCTCTGGTTGGGGCTGTTCTGGGTGCCGTCGACAGATACGTCGGTGATTTGCGGGGACGGTTGACTAACGGACTGGAAGAAGGTGTCCAGATCGGACTGAACCCAGCCGCCGCCCAACTCGATGATGGCGATCACGCCACCGCCGGCGAGGCCGGTAGGCCAGTTGTAGGCAGTGCACAGGTCGGGCACTGTCCAGGGACCAGAGGTGGCATCCCGTGCGACCGCCCGGGCAAAGGGAGTAAACAACCTACGGCGCTTGAAATACGGTTTGCAGAGAATGGCTGGGGATGGGCTCATGGGGTTTCTCCTTGGCACCATTTTCGGTGGATGGACTCGGAGGGCGCAACAGCATGGTTTGAATCTACCCGTCTGCCGCCTGGTGCGCGCGAGTATGCCACATATGCATTGTGAAAGGCAAAACCCGGCCGTTTCAAAAAGCCTTAGTATGGGTTGGGGAAAAAAAACATTGGCTTACGATGATCTGCGCGATTGGATCAAAACGCTGGAGAAGCAGGGCGAACT
>DASXGD010000118.1:0-4082 GCA_036489245.1 Occallatibacter sp.
GTTCGAATCCCTCCGCCCCGACCATTAGAATCAATCACTTACCATGATTTGTCGCGGACCTCAGCGTGGAGAAGCCGTCCGTCTCGAAGCCCGCCTCCTCGGTCCTGATAAATCGTTCGATGTTACAATCTAATGCGTAGATGGCGGCTATAGTTCAGCGGCAGAACGCCTGACTGTGGCTCAGGATGTCGTGGGTTCGATCCCCACTAGCCGCCCCAAAATGCTCTTAATCGGATATTCTCCTCCGGTCCTCTCATTCGCAGGCCATCCAAAAAGCAGAAACGGTCCCTTGAATTTTCCGCGGCTTGTCTCATGCCGTCAATTCAAGCAGGCTCGATCCTGAGAACGATATCAGTCGGGTGTTGATATCAACGCTCGCGTTCGATCATCCGAGTCGGCCAAACTGCCCGGGCCATTTGTCCTGCAGTGGAACCAACGAGTTCTTCTTGACTCTTCCCCAACTCAATGCCAAGCAACCACGATGCGATCGGCACGGCTCAACTGGCTGTGCTACTATCGTTTCGCTCGTGATATCGCTATCATGAGATTTCCTGGGTACAGCATTTTGGCCGGGTCGGTTCGCACACGAAGTTCGTTTCTTGAACTCTGGTGAGAATCGACGTGTATTGCATGACCAGCTTCAAGGAAAAGCACGGCGAACGCCGTTCATACCCACAAGAAATCATTCGGGGGAAAATCGCATGGGAGCATCGAGGCGGGAGTTCCTGAAGGCAACGGCGATTGCAGGGGCAGGGGTGGCGATGGCGAGGCTGTCGGCGCTCGCGGAGCCAATGAGTGCACAGGCGGAAGGAAACTCGCCTGAAGCAGGCCGCGTATTAGATGCTGCTGGTAAACAGGAGTACACCCGCGGCATTGGCATCTATCCGGGCGCTCGCAGCGAAGATTTCAGCCCCGAACTGATTCCTGACACTGGCTACCGCAACCTCGCCCGGTTGCGTCCCGCCTACCACTCGAGCAGTTACGACTACAATCTCACGGCACAGCTGGTGACCGACGGCATCAAAGACACCCGCCCGCCCGAGTGGATCGGCATTTCGCACGGTTTGCACGGCCCCCTTCCCAGGGAAGACCGCGAGTACATCGTCGATCACAGTCCCATGAGCGCGTTGGAGGTGCGAGGACCGCGCCTGAGTGTCGATATCCATCTCGGAGGCGGCGATAGCGTGCCCGAAGTCGACTCGATCCAGCTTTTCGCAGTCCCGCCATCGCAAATCCGAGCGGCCTCTCTGAGATTCTCGGTGTCGGTCTCTCCCGATGGGAGGACATGGCAGGAATATGGCAGCGTCGCAGCGCCGACGCCCGCATCCACTGCAGGATTTCCGCCGGACTTCGCCGCGCCGGGGCGGTTCTTCACTCCCGTGATTCCGCTCCAGTCCGTCAGCAGTGCCCGCTACTATCGCGTGGAGTGCCGCGGCGACGACATCCCGGCAGACCCGGAGAATGCCGAGACAATGATGTGGCGGCTTTCGGAAGTTGCGTTCTTCCTCGGCAATCAACGGGTACAGATCGGAGGACCATACCGGTTCACCAGCGCATGGATGAGTGCGGGCCTCGGCCAGGAGTGGGTCTACGTCGATCTCGGCGCCCGCTTCGACTTCGATCGCCTCAAGCTTTATTGGATCGCGCGGGCAGCTGAGGGTTCGATCCAGGTTTCAGACGACGCCGAGAACTGGCGCGAACTAATGGCGCTCGCGGGCGAGGCAGGCCTATTGGACGACCTGAAACTCGCTCAACCCGCGCAGGGCCGCTATGTGCGCGTCCTTATGACGCGGCCCAGTTCGCCTGATGGCTACATCCTGAGCGAGATCGAGGTCTATGGGCGCGGCGGATTTGCGGCCCGGCCAAAGCCCGCGCCCCCGGCCGCTGCGGATGGTGGTCTGCTGCTGGCCGGTGGTGGTTGGAAACTCCAGCGGTCGAGCCTGGTGAACGACAGCGGGGAATCCCTGTCGAAGACCGGCTTTCAGGATTCCGAGTGGATCGTGGCCACTGTACCCGGCACAGTCCTGACGTCGTACTTGAATATCGGTGCGATTCCCGATCCGAACTTCGGCGAAAACCAACTCCATATCTCCGATTCGTATTTCTACTCGGACTTCTGGTATCGCAACGAATTCACCGCGCCCGCGATCTCCTCGAAACAGACCGCGTGGCTCAATTTCGACGGAATCAACTGGAAAGCTGAAGTCTATCTGAACGGCGAAAAACTCGGCCGCATCGAGGGTGGATTTATGCGCGGGCGCTTCGATGTGACGGGCAAGCTGATGCCCGGCAAGGCCAATGCGCTTGCAGTTCGAATTGAAAAGAATGCGACTCCGGGCAGCGCCAAGCAGAAGACCTTTGCCAGCGCAGGCAAGAACGGCGGTGCGCCCGGTGCCGATAACCCTACATATCATGCCTCCATCGGCTGGGACTGGATTTCCACCATTCGCGGGCGCAACACCGGCATCTGGGGCGATGTATTCCTCACGCTGACGGGCGCAGTCACCATCGAAGACCCGTTTCTTTCAACCACGCTGCCGCTCCCCGATAACTCCGTTGCAGAGATCACACTTGAAGCGGATCTCGTCAATCATGGTGCGCGGCCTGTCAAAGGCACGTTGCGCGGGCGGATCGGCGACCTGCGCTTCGAGCAACGCGTCACCCTGGCTGGGATGGAGCGGAAGAAGGTCAAGCTCGACCCGACGACGCTTCCCCTGCTCCGTCTGAAGAATCCCAAGCTCTGGTGGCCCGCTGGCTACGGCGAGCCGAATCTCTACGAAGTGGAAATGTCTGTCCAGGTGGGCAGCGAGACGCTCGATACCAGATCATTCAAGGCTGGCCTTCGTCACATGACCTACAGCGAAGACGGCGGAGTGCTGAAGCTGTGGATCAATGGCCGTCGCTTTGTGGCGCGCGGCGGCAACTGGGGCTTCGGTGAATCCATGCTGCGTTTTCGCGCCCGCGAATACGATGCGGCCGTTCGCTATCACCGCGAGATGAACTTCACCATGGTCCGGAACTGGGTCGGCCAAATCGGCGATGAGGCCTTCTACGAAGCCTGCGACCGGCACGGCATCATGGTCTGGCAGGACTTTTGGCTGGCCAACCCCTGGGATGGTCCGGAGCCAAACGATGACGCGCTCTTCCTCAGTAATGTGAAGGACCTGGTGTCGCGCATTCGCAATCACCCCTCCGTGGGTCTCTACTGCGGCCGCAACGAAGGCTTTCCTCCTCCGACGTTAGAAGCGGGTATCCGCAAGATCCTCGGCGATCTGCATCCGGACCTGCACTATATTCCCAGTTCGGCCGACCAGGTCGTGAGCGGGCATGGTCCCTATGCGGCCATGCCATCCACCCTCTACTTCCGCGCCGCCGACCGCATGCTGCACAGTGAGATCGGCGCGCCCAACGTTCCGACCATCGAGAGTGTCCGCCTCATGATGCCCGAGACTGCGGTCTGGCCCCAGGGGCTCTCCTGGGGTCTGCATGACTTCTGCATGCAGGGAGCGATGAACGGCGCGAGCTTCCGCGACATTGTTGAACACCAATATGGCGGAGCCGACAGCGCGGAGGAGTGGGTCAGGCTGGCCCAGTACGTGAACTACGAAACCTATCGCGCCATATTTGAGGCACAGAGTCGCTACCGCATGGGCGTGTTGCTGTGGATGAGCCATCCCTGCTGGCCGTCTTTTGTGTGGCAAACCTACGACTACTATTTCGAGCCTACGGCGGCCTACTTCGGCTGCAAGAAAGGTTCCGAGCCGCTGCACATTCAGTGGAACTCTGAAGCCGAGACCATCGAAGTGGTGAACTACAGCGCCGGCAACGTGAACGGGCTGACGGCTCAGATTGAGATCCTGAATATGGATGGAACCCGAATAAGTCAGAAGTCGGCAACGCTCGACAGTATTGAAGACAGCACCGTTACGCTGTTCCCGATGCAGTACCCGGCGGGCCTCACGCCGGTGCATTTTCTTCGCCTCGCGCTCACGCGCGGTTCCGAAAGCGTTTCATCGAACTTCTACCTGCGCGGTCTGGAACCCGGCGATTACCGCGCCATTCGCCAGCTGCCGAGACCGCAA
>DASXGD010000143.1:0-1619 GCA_036489245.1 Occallatibacter sp.
TGCGGCGCCGAGATGCTCGTGGAAACGGCACGCCTATGGCAGAACTTGGGATTTTACTCGGACGCAAAAGGCGGAAAATTCTGCATCAACTCCGTCACCGGGCCCGACGAATACAACACAGTTGTGAACAACAACGCCTACACCAACTTGATGGCTCGGGAAAATCTGCGCTACGCAGCCGAGACCATTAAGTCTTTGCGGGCGACAAACCCAGATGCGTATAACGCGCTCGTGCACAAAACAGCGCTCGAGCCCTCTGAGGTGGAGGGATGGACACGGGCGGCAGAGAGCATGTACGTGCCTCACGATGAGAAGCTAAACATCATCCCGCAGGATGACAGCTTTTTGGACAGGGAGCCCTGGGATTTCCGAAACACGCCGCGCGACCGGTACCCGCTGCTGCTATTTTACCATCCGCTCAATATTTACCGGAAGCAAGTGATCAAACAGGCGGACGTGGTATTGGCCATGTTCCTGCTCGGCGACGCGTTTACCGCTGAGGCCAAGAAACGTAACTTTGAATTCTACGATCCCTTGACCACAGGCGACTCATCGTTGTCCTCCTGCGTGGAGGCAATTACCGCCGCCCAGGTCGGCGATGTCGAAAAGGCGATCCGGTACGGCACTGCAGCACTACTGATGGACCTCGCAGATGTCGGCGGTAATGTCAAAGACGGTTGTCATATCGCCTCGATGGGGGGCAGCTGGATGATGATGACCTACGGGCTTGGCGGCATGCGGGACGATGACGGGAATTTATCCTTCTGGCCGCGTCGTGCGCCTGAGGACAATGCGATTCTTCGGTTCCCCGTGACGTACCGCGGCCAGATATTAGAAGTCGAAATCGGCGTGGAGAACGTCAAATACACGCTGCGTGAGGGAATATCCCTCACAATCTGTCATGAAACAGAAGAAATTCAGCTGACACAAGAAAATCCAGCGTCAGTTCGCCCGGTCAGCACCAGGTGAGGGGAAACCAGAGCGGACGGACCTGCCTCGGCGCGAGAGGTCAACTTGGAGAACGGAGCGGTACATGTATTGTCGAGAGAGGCTCAAAGCCGGCATTCTTAGCATCCTTGTCAGCGGTCTCTTAAGCCTCTTTCCGCTAACTGCGCCGACTGCCTGGGCCGAGGACGCCCAGCAAGCCGGGGTGAGCGAGGACGCGAGTGCGGCCCTCGCGCGCATGAGCAAGACACTGCAGGCGAAAGAGTTCTCTTTCAGATCTCGCACGTTTCGGGGTAGGAGTAGGGCGCCTTCCGCTACATGCTGGGACCGAGAGTTTGCGGACTCACCGCTGGAGCAAAGGAGATTCGAACTCTCCGTCCACCCCTGAACGCCAGCGGTTCCGAGGGGCGCCACATGGGTCACGCGCACCGCTCCCGGTTTCGGAGTCGCCCTCCTGAGAAGCGCCATCATTGTGCGGGCGTCTCGGCCACGGCACCGGCCGCGGCGACGAATAAAAATGGAGCAACTCTATCAGTCCATTTCCGCGCCGACGCGGGCCGACTTTGCGAAAAGCTGCGCTCGGGACCATCACTATGTGGCGAACCGGAGCGAGCTGTGCTCAACGGATGACCTCGGCCTGTCTTTTCCGCCAAAGCGTTTCGCGAACGCCTTGG
>DASXGD010000147.1:0-1501 GCA_036489245.1 Occallatibacter sp.
GTCCAGATAACTCAAGGCGCCACGCCGACCCGTTCACGGGCTTGACGTCCATCACATCATAATAGGCGTTGAACTTCGGCGGTCGCAGAATCATCGAAGCGGGGTAGGTCGGCGCCAACTTGTTCGGATCGAACAGCAGCGCCTGCACACCATCATTGAAGCGGGATATCGCAAGCAGAGCGGATTCGACCGCTGCCGGACGCTCGACGTCGCACCCGGTCAGCATGACGAGCGCGCCAAGGGAAAGTCCGCCACGGATCAGCCCGCGCCGTTCGAGTGAGCGGATCAGCGGCTTGTGGTCGTCGAGGACCGTCGAAGCTGGAGGAAGGTCCGGGCGAAAGGGGGATCTCATGCTGCGTGGCCTTCCTTGGCGCCGCCACCACATGGCTTCAGCCAGGGGCCACCGGCAATCATCGCCCATAACGTCTTCGGCACGAGCAACGCCAGCGCCACATGCACGATCAGAAACCCGACAATCACCGCCATCCCGGCAAAATGCAGCACGCGGGCCGTCTGAAAGCCGCCGAGTAGCGAGACCAGGCCGGAGAACTGTACGGGCTTCCAGATGGCCAATCCGGTAATCACCTGGGAGATACCGGCGAGAATGACAATGATGTAGAGCAGTTTTTGCACCGCGTTGTAGACAGTGATGTCCTCGTGCGCGATCTTGAAGTGCAACGTGTCAATGACGGTCTGCACTACCTCGGTCGGACGGATCGGCAATAGCTTCTCACGGAAGCGTCCGCTGGCGAAGCCATAGGCCAGGTAGATCAGCCCATTGGTGACGAGAAACCACATGCCTGCGAAGTGCCAGTTGAGGCTCCAGGCTGCCCAATCGCCAAGTCGCCAGAAGGAACTGAAATGGAACCCACGGATGATTACGTCATCATCGTAGATGCCCCAACCTGACGTAATCATGATCAACATGACCGCGGCATTGACCCAGTGCATGATCCTGAGCGGCAACGGGTGCAGGCGACGTCCCATACGCACCGATGATGTCTCGACGGCAGGTGTCTCGGTTTTCACGTGACGCATTGACACGACCTCACCGGCAGGAAAGCCGCCTGAGCGGCGGGGGACTCCTCGCAATTGCCCATCACGATCCGGATGCCCGAGCGGTGCAACAGGTCGATTACAGCCTGAGGGTCGGCGCAGTAGGCGGCGAGATCGCCGGTGCAGACGATGTTTCCCGGCGGGATACCTCGGCGCCCCGCCTCGTCCAGGACCGGCCTTTGTTGCCTCCAGATTGCTGTAGATCCCAAGCCTTCCCGAAATCCTCTCCTTCGCCGTTTCTCTGTCCGGCCGTCCGGGCCGGCCTCTTCATCAGCGAGAACGACGCTCCGGCCGTTCTGATCCACCGATACCGCCGGGAGCTGTGATGAACGACCTGACCGCGCAGGTCCGAAACCGGGAGCGGTGCGCGGGCCCCGTGTGGCGCCCCCTCGGAAGGCTGGCGTTCAGGGTGGCACCGAGAGTTCCGATTCTCCTTTGCTCCAGG
>DASXGD010000225.1:0-11416 GCA_036489245.1 Occallatibacter sp.
ATCATCAGCATCTTGCGTGGTGGCTGCAGACGGTGCGAGAACGATGGCCGGATACGCGCGTGATGACGGAAGGCGAGTTCGGGCTGGAGTGGCGGAAGCACGTGCGGGACAACGCGTCGCTCAACTATCGCTTTGACGCGATAGGCACGGGAGCGCCGGGGTCAGAGAAGGACCTGGAGATTCAGTGGTACATGAACCAGCAGTTCCGGCTGGAGTTGCTGGGGCCAGCGGCGGACAAGGCGAATCGGATGGCGATTGACTTTACGCGCTATGATCTGCCGGCGCGGGAACCGCAGGGGCTGCAACGCGAGTGGAGCCTGATGAACGTGCTGAACCAGAAAGGCACGCGGCCCCAGGACAAACCGAAGCCTCTGCGGCAGCTATCCGCCGACGATCAGCATCGAATCTATGCGCGTTATCCCGAATTGAAGAAATGGGCATGATCCGCCTTCGTAATCGTGCGGACGCCGGCGGCAACCACTCGTCCCCGGGCCCCGATCATCGTTCTCCGTTGCACAGCGCCATCGCCCGGGCGACGCGGCATCTAGCCCCCTGGCTGATGATGATGTACGTGGTCTCGTTTCTGGACCGGGCGAACATCGGTTTTGCCAAGCAGGCACTGCAGACGTACGAAGGCATCAACGAACGGGTCTATGCGCTGGCCGCCGGCCTCTTCTTCCTCAGCTACTCGCTCTGTGGATTCCCTAGCAATCTGATCCTGCATCGCATCGGCGCCAAAATATGGATGACGTTCCTGATGGTGACGTGGGGACTGTTGTCGATGGCCACTATGTTCGTCACCGGCAGCACCTCGTTTTACGTTCTGCGGCTGCTCCTGGGGGTCATGGAAGCCGGGTTCTTTCCCGGTGTAATTCTCTATCTGACGTACTGGTTTCCGAATCGGGTTCGCGGCCAGATGATGGGCCTGTTCTATCTCGGTGTTCCGCTTGCGCTCATCGTGGGCGGGCCGCTCTCCGGCCTACTGCTCGAGATGCCTTCCTGGGGCGGACTGCAGGGCTGGCAATGGATGTTTCTCGTCGAAGGATTTATGGCTGTCGCCCTGGGAGCCGTTGCCTACTGGTTTCTCGATAACAAGCCCGGCACCGCCGCGTGGCTGCCGGCCAAAGAAAGAGAGGCCCTCGCAACCGCACTGGCGCAGGAGGAGCTCGAACGGCGTTCAGTCGGACCCGCGCAGTTGCTGCCGATGCTGCGCGATCTTCGCGTGTTGCGCTTCCTGCTTATCTACACCCTCATCCAGATGAGTACGTACGGTGCGATCTTTTATCTTCCCGCAGAGATATCGGCCCTGCTGCACAAGCCGGCGGGGTTGGAAGTAGGACTGGTTTCGGCTATTCCCTGGATCTGCACCCTGGCCGCCGTTTACTACTTTCCGAAGCTGGCCGATCAGAGGAGAAACCATCGACCGGTCGCGGCTTTGATTCTGCTGATTGCAGGTTGCGCGAGTTTTGTGTTTCCCACGGCGGGACCGAAACTGGGGCTTGTAGCATTGTCGATCGCAGTGTCGGGGTTCATTTCAGTGCAGCCGCTCTTCTGGACGTTTCCGACGGCCTACCTGGCCGACGTGGCCGCGGCAGGCGGAATCGCTTTGATCGGCATGGGCAACCTGGGCGGATTTCTCGCGCCCAATGTGAAGGTCTGGGCGGATGAGTATTTCCGTTCGCCGCGCGCGGGGCTCTACATCCTGGCCGGACTCACGGTCGTCAATGCGGCCCTGATCGCGCTCATGAAAAACCGCAACGTCACTGAACCCGTGCGCTGATGGAGAGCTTAGTGCGTTTTTGTCAGCGGGGCTCCGGCAATGTTGAGGTGGACGCGATAAATGCTGCTGCTAGCCGTGATGTAGAGCGTTTTGCGATCCGGCCCTGCCCAGGTCACGTTGGCCGCCTTCTCCGAAATCAGGATCGTTCCCAGCGGCTTGCCTTCGGACGAAAAAATCCACACGCCGCCCGGGCCGGTGCTGTATAGGTTGCCCTGTTCGTCCACCTTCATGCCATCGGGCGCGCCGGGGCGGGTGTCAGAGGTTGCATCATAGAGCAGCTTCGGCTCCGTCAATGTGCCATCCGGCTGCAGGCGATAACGCATCCATATCTTCTTGGGTTCGGAGTTATTCACGTAGAGATACTTCTCGTCGGGCGAGAACGCGATGCCGTTAGGCCGCGTAAGATCGCTCACCAGCAATTGCAAATCGGTGCGCGCCGGCGCGGCACCGGGCTTCTGTGTGAGCGCGTGGGGGATACGGTATACACCGTTTACCTTGAGCTGCTTTTCCGGATCGTCGTCTTTCTGCGTGCGCAGTCCATACGGCGGATCGGTGAAGTAGAGCGAACCATCGGACTTGTATACGAGATCGTTGGGGCTGTTCAGCTTCTTGCCCTGATAGGAATCGGCAAGAATTGTGACTGGCCCTTTGGGATCGAGGGATTCGAACCTGTAGACATCGCGCTGCGCGTGCCCTGCGACCGTGAGGCGGTTGCGGACGTCGAGCGTCATGCCGTTCGAACCCGACTCGGGACCGCCGTAGGGTTCGGAGCCCTTGTAGCCGCTGGGCTGAAGAAAGATGCTGACTCCCGCGCCAGGAGTCCACTTGCGGATACTGTTGCTTGGTATCTCGGCAAAGAAGAGGCTATTACCCAGCCAGATGGGACCTTCCACCCACTTGAACCCATCTGCTACACGCTCGAGCATTGCCCCCTTCGGAAGGATCCTATCGATGGAGGGGTCGAGTCGATCGACCTTGACTGGCGCCGAATCCAGAACGCCGGCAACGCCAGCCTCGGCTGCGGCTCGTTCCGAGGGTCCATTGATCACGGCTGCGACCGACAAGGCCAGGACCACCATTGCGACAGGAAGCAACAAATTTTGTTTTCCCTTCATTCAAACCTCCTCGCTGCAATGCGTGGAAATCGGTTATTTGGCGTATTGGCTTTTTTCTTCGATCGATTTCAGGGAGTGATAAAGATCGAGCGCTTTTTCCGGCGTCTCGTCTCCATGAACGACCGCACGCACCGCCTGGATCATGGCTTTCGGCTCCTCGCACTGAAAGATGTTCCGTCCCATATCCACGCCGGCGGCGCCTTCGTTCACCGCGCGATAGGCCATGTCGAGCGCTTCGGGTTCGGGCAGCTTCTTTCCTCCGGCAATGACCAGCGGGACGGGACAGCCCGCCGCCACGCGGGCAAAGCCGGATTCGCAGTAGTAAGTTTTCACAAAGTGAGCGCCGAGTTCCGCGCACATGCGAGTGGCCAGGCCGAGGTATTTTGCGTCCCGCACCAGTTCCTTGCCGACCCCGGTAACCGCCATGGTGGGAATGCCGTGTCGATTGCCCGCATCTACAATCTCGACAAGGTTGCCGATCGACTCGTGCTCATGCACTCCGCCGATATAGACCTGCACGGCAAGAGCCGAGGCGTTCAGTCGCACGGCATCCTCAATATCGACGGCGATGCGCTCGTTCGATAGCTCCTTCAGAATGCTCTGGCCGCCACTGGAGCGCAACACGACCGGCTTCGCCATTTCCGGCGGGATCGAACTCCGAAGCGCGCCTCGCGTGATCATCAGTGCGTCGGCAAAAGGAATGAGCGGACAAATCGTAATGTCGATGCGCTCCAGGCCCGTGGTCGGCCCCTGGAAGTAGCCATGATCGACCGCCAGCATGACTGTCCGGCAGTCGTCGGGGGAAAAGATCCGGGCCAGCCGGTTCTTCATGCCCCAGTCGAGCGAGTTGCTGCCCTTCAGTGGGAACGCTGCGCATACCTGCGGCACATCGAGAAAATAGTTTTTCCCGTCCTGCACGTCATGGTTGTCGGCCACCGTATGCCTCCTCTTCCTCGCTCCCAAAACTTCGCACGCCCGTACCTCGACGATCATATCCTTGCCGCCTCCTCTCCCGTGCGGAGGGGCATTGGATGCGCAAAAAAAAATCGCCTCTGGTTGGAGGCGAACTCGGAGTGTTGATTTGGATCGCCCGTCGGACTGGGATGCCCTATCAGCCGGCGACATCGCCGGCGAGGCGCATAGAGTCCGACGCCCGCGATCAAGTCGAAGGCGTTACCGGCTCCGACATCGGACGAATTCGTCCCGACGCACGGCAGGATATTGCGACGAAGTGCTGGCCGCGCGTGATGGCGGGCGTGGTGCCGAAATGACTTACAGGCATGGCTTCGCGTCGCCATCTGAAGGTCAAATTTCTCGGATTCTTGAGGAGATCGCTTCCCCTCGACCAAGGACTGGCCAATCAAAAGACAGGGCAATACGTGCATAGACCAACAATCTGGTTTCGTCTCGTGCATTCGCCGACGACTTAATCACCAGAGACCGTCAAGTCTCATAACTCCCTGGAGAAACTCTCCTCGGGAGCTGTTACGACGCTTTTCCGCGCAGAAGCTGCTCGGCCCGGAACCAGTCGTCGGCATCCTGACCATGCTGGCGGCCGCGCTCCAGCCAGAGTTTGTGGGCGAGCGCCGCGATCTCGTCGCGCGACACGACCTTCTGCTCCCGAGGGGCATTGATCTCGGTAACGTTGGACGGAACAGCCGCCTTCTTGGCTGTGGTCTTGCGCGGCTTTGCCGTAGTGGTCGGTGTCTTTGCTTTCTCTGCCATCGTTATTTTCTCCTTCATAATTGCGTTTTTAGGTTTGTGAACCACTTGAGGGAGACCGGGCGTAATCCCACGCGCGCTTGCCTTCCCCGCTTTGTTTTCTTTGGCCTTGACGAAGAAGCGGTGCTCTGTTCTACGAAGGCGCCCAATATCGCGTTCGACTCACTGTTTGGCAGCGAGCCTGCACGGCGCTTGAATCCGGTAACCGGGACCCCAGAAGGATCTGCGCACCTGCACGTTGTCAGGTCAACGGCCTCGGGCGCCCGTCGCAGTTTCCCGCTGACGACTCCCCACAAGCTGCCGCCGCCTGTGCCATTCCTTTACAGGATACAAGTTCGTCAACGACCGCCCAAGCTCAAATGAGAGCCCGGAATCTGGGCCATAAACCGTTATCTGAAAAGAAAGGCTTTATAAAACGCGCCTGGGTCAGTCATCCCGGATTGTGAACTCCCGGAGGCAAACCTGCCGGGCGGCGGCCGCGCTTTCGCCTCTCTTGCGGCACTCCATGCCAGCCGGGCGGTTGGTATGCGATGATGGCGTCCGGGCGCCGCGGCAGGTTCCGGAGCCATTTTTAATGGAGTCCCATTTCCAAGGAGTGACGGATGGCTTTTGCAGTGGCCCCGCCGAAGGCAGGACAGGATGACAGCACCCCCCTGTTCCCACAACACAATATGGCCGCCTTTCTGCTGGTCACCGGACTCTTTTTTCTCTGGGGCATTCCCAATAATCTGAATGACGTTCTCATTCGTCAGTTCATGAAATCGTTTGAGATCACCCGCTTGCAGGCGGGCCTGGTCCAGTCGGCGTTCTATACGGGCTACTTTGTTTTCTCTGTTCCTGCGGCCCTGGTGATGCGGCGTTATGGATACAAGTCAGGCCTTCTCACCGGGCTTCTGCTCTACAGCGTGGGAACGTTCCTCTTCCTGCCGGCGGCGGAAGCGCGAAGCTATTCCCTGTTTCTCCTGGCGCTGTTTGTGATCGCCAGCGGTCTGGGGTTCCTCGAAACGGGGTCCAATCCGCTGATCGCCCAGATGGGCGAACCGGAGAGCGCAGTCCGGCGGCTCAACTTCTCCCAGGCCTTTAATCCCCTGGGGGCCATCACAGGGGTGTTGATCGGCACGGTGTTCATCTTCTCCGGGGTGGAACTCAAGCCGGAGGATGTTGCCCGTTTGAAACTCGCCGGAACCTATGACGCCTACCTTCAGCACGAGACGATGCGCGTGATTACGCCCTATCTCGTCCTGGGGGTCGTGGTTTTGTTGTGGGCGATTCTCATCTTTCGCACCCCGTTTCCGGCTATCGCTGTCAGCCGATCGTCCGATTCCGGCGAGATTCACGGCAAATACAGCGACCTGCTTCGCTATCCCCACTTCCTCTTCGCCGTGTTCGCCCAGTTCTGCTATGTGGGCGCGCAGGTCGGCACCTGGAGTTACTTCATCCAATACGTGCAGGATTACACCCACCTTCCAGAGAAAACCGCGGGCTACTTCCTGACCGGGACCCTGGCCGGATTCGGCGTGGGGCGCTTCGGCTCCAGCTACTGGATGAAGCTCGTCCGCCCCAGCACCCTCATGGGATTGTTTGCCATCGCGAATGTCGTCCTGGTCGCGGTCGGCATTCTGTTCCCGGGCTGGATGGGCCTTTGGGCCATCTTTCTCACCAGCTTCTTCATGTCCATCATGTTCCCGACCATCTTCGCCCTCGGTCTGCGCGACCTGGGCCCGAACACTAAGGTCGGAGCCTCCCTGCTGGTGATGGCGATCATCGGAGGCGCGGTCTTCACGCCCATGATCGGACTCGTCTTTCAGTGGACGCGGAGCATGGCGCTCGCCATGACGGTTCCGCTGGCGTGTTACGTGGTGGTCGCTCTGTTTTCCTTCTGGGGCAGTATGCTCCCGGCCCGTGCCGTCCCCGCCCGCGTTTAGCCTCCGCTCCCGGGTCAGGCTCATCTCCTCCTCGCACCAACCACTCCGCACCCTCCCGCGCCGCGGATTCGCCCTCTTGCGAGTTGGAGGCCGGAGGCTGTTTTGTCCATCCGTCACAGTAGGACGTGATTTTCCTCACATACACTCGTTATCTGAAATCGCCAGTCTTGACCCTGTTGAATGATCTGGATCACATGAGGCGGCATTCCATGCCGGATCGCCTCAGGGAGTCTGGCCAGGAATGAACTTTCTAAAAGATGCAGGGCATCTTCTCCGTTTTGCAGGGCTCTTCGTCATCGCGTTTCTGCTGTTCTGGGGGATTCGCGGATACGTGGTCCCGAAGACCTTTGGCCAGTACGGCCATTACCGGGGCGCAGCCATCGCCGAAATCGCGGCCCATCCGGTGAAGTATGCCGGCCACGCCGCATGCGAGACCTGCCACTCCGATGTGGTGGACGTCAAGACCAAGGGAAAACACGCTCGCGTGAACTGCGAAACCTGCCACGGTCCGCAGGCGGCCCATGCCGATGATCCGGGTTCGGTCACCCCGGCCAAACTTGATACCGGAGTCCTGTGCGTGCGCTGCCACGCCGCCAGCGCAGCCCGGCCCCATGGCTTCCCGCAGGTGGCAGCCGACGAACATTCCAGCGGAGTACCGTGTGAGACCTGCCATCAGCCTCATAGTCCGGCCATCGACGGGTCGGGGCCAGCCGCGCCGGCCAAAGCAGCGCCGGCTGCGGCCGCAGGAGGTGCGGAGTGAATCTGAATCGGCGTCACTTTCTGGTTCTGCTCCCCGCGGCTGCGGTGGCGTGGAAATCGGTGCTTGCGGGGACACCCGAGGCTGCTGCCAACTACCGGATGTCGGAGCACTGGTGGGGCATGCTGATCGATATCCCCAAGTGCATCGGCTGCGGCAACTGCGTGCGCGCCTGCCAGGCGGAAAACGATGTTCCGGACGGGAGCTTCCGGACCTGGGTGGAGCGATACCACGTCACCGACGAGAACATGACCAGTCCTGAGGTCATCTCGCCCGACGGCGGCAAGGAAGGCTTCCCCATTGCCAAAGAGGATGCGGGCAAGTATTTCTTCGTCCCCAAGATGTGCAACCAGTGCGCCGACTCTCCGTGCACCCAGGTTTGCCCGGTCGGCGCCACGTTTGTGACCCCGGACGGCGTGGTGCTGGTGGACCAGACGTACTGCCTGGGCTGTGCCTATTGTGTGCAGGCCTGTCCCTATGGCTGCCGGTACATCCATCCGAAGAAGAATGTGGCGGACAAGTGCACGCTTTGCTATCACCGGATTACCAAGGGCCTGACCACTGCTTGCTGCGAAAACTGCCCCACCGGCGCGCGCCAGCTCGTGGATTTGAAGAACCCCAACGATCCCATTCACGCATTCCTCAAGACCCATAGCGTGCAGATATTGAAACCGCAGATGGCCACGGGCGCAAAGGTGTACTACAACGACCTGGATGGATCGGTGAGATAAAACCAGCTATTAGCTATTAGCTTGGCGGAGAAGTTATGAACGGTGTTGAAGGCTTCATGTATCCGAACGAGATCGGGCTCCAGTGGAGTGTGCTGATCGTCCTGTACCCGTTTATCACCGGACTGGTCGCGGGGGCATTCATCCTGGCGTCGCTGGAACGCGTCTTCCGCGTCGAGGCAGTGACGCCGACTTACAGGCTGGCCCTGCTCACGGCCTTGTCGTTCCTCCTTGTGGCTCCCTTGCCGCTTCAGTTCCACCTTGGACACCCTGAGCGCTCCCCCGAGATGTACTTCACCCCGCATAGCACTTCCGCCATGGCCATGTTTGGCTATGTGTACCTGTGGTACCTGATGGCCGTGCTGGTGTTCGAAATCTGGCTCGACTACCGCCGCGATATCGTCACTTTGTCGCAGGAGAGCAAGGGTCTCACCCGCCTCGTATATCGTTTCATGACGCTTGGCTCCAGCAACATCAGCGCTCGCGCCCTTCATATTGATGAACGGGTCGGCTGGGTGGTTACGCTGATCGGTATTCCGTCCGCGTTCATGCTGCATGGCTACGTGGGCTTTATCTTCGGCTCCATCAAGGCCAATCCGTGGTGGTCCTCGCCGCTCATGCCGGTGGTGTTCATCTTCTCGGCCATGGTGTCAGGCATCGCCGCGGTCATGCTCATCTATGTGGCGGCGACAAAGCTGCGCGGGAAAAAGATTGATATGCGCTGCGTGGACACCATCGCCATGTACCTCTTCTACACCTTCATCATCGACTTCACCCTGGAGATGCTGGACCTGATTCACCGGGTTTATGAGGCCGGTGAATCGTTCCACAGCCTGAACTTCATGGTGCATACCAGGCTTTATTTCTCCCACATCGTGGTCCAGATCTGCCTTGGCACGCTGGTGCCCTTGATTCTGCTGGCGATCACCCAGGTAGTCAAGTTACCCGAGATCGTCCGTAAGCGCATTTATGCGACCGCCGGCGCCCTCACATTGATCGGCATCTTTGCCATGCGCTGGAACGTGGTCATCGGCGGGCAATTGTTCTCAAAGAGCTTGCTCGGCTACACAACCTACAAGATGGCCCTGGTCACAAAGGAAGGCTTCCTGGTGGCGGCGGCGCTGACCCTGCTGCCATTGGGGATTCTGTGGGGACTTGTAAAACTGCTGCCGCCGTGGCCTGACGAGCACGCGGCGCAAGGCGCAGCCGGCGACTAGACCAACCATCGCGGCGCCAGCCAATCCGTCAACTCGGGTGGAACTGATGAACGATCTTCCCGAAACTCTCGAGCAACTCTCCTCACGGGTAGACGCGCTGGAAAAGCGCGTGCACCAGTTAGAACATTCTCCGGCAGCGTTAACGGATTCGGCTGGTCAGGCCGCGACAACAATGCTGCCACTGGCCGCCGAAGTTCCTTCGGGCGAGCAAGTGAGCCGCGTTTTCCTGGTGCTGGGCAAAGCGATGCTCGGCATTGCCGGCGCTTATGTTCTGCGGGCCCTGGCCGAGGCGGGCGTTGTGCCACGCCTGCTCATCACGGCGATCGCGATTGGATACGCCATGGCGTGGCTGGTGGCGGCGTCCAGAACGCCGGCCTCGCAGCGATTCGCGGGCGTTCTCTACGCCGCAACATCAGCCCTGATCCTGGCTCCCATGCTGTGGGAACTCACGATGCGCTTTCATGTGTTGCCGCCCGGAACGTCCGCCACTATCCTCGGACTTCTGGTCGCGGCGGCAACAACCTTGAGTTGGAAGAAGGAGAACTCGCCGGATTTCTCGGTCGCCTTTGGCGCCGCGGCTCTTACCGCCCTTGCTTTATCGGTTGTCACGCACGTGATGATCGCTTTCCTGGTGCTGTTGCTTCTCATGACCGCGGTGTGCGAGTACCGCTCCATACGCAGCGGCCTGCAAGGTGTGCGGATCATCGTCGCCGCAATTGCCGATTGTGCCGTCTGGTTCCTGATCGTGATCTATCGAAACCCGGCGAATGTGCGCGGCGACTATCCGGCTCTGGGAATCGCGGCGCTTGTCACTCCGGCCTGCTTGCTTTTTCTGGTCACGGCAACAAGTGTGGCGTTCAAGACAATATTCTTGCAGCGCAGGATTACAGCATTTGAAGCGGTTCAGTCCATGGTTGCGTTTCTACTATGGATGAGCAGCATGCTGTTTCTTGTTCCGCAAAGCGGCGGCCGCATCGCGGGCATGATCTGTATTTTGTTTGCCGCAGGCTGCTATGCCGTTGCATTCTGGTTATTCCGGGGCACGCAGGAGCCCCGCAATTTTCACGTATTCGCGCTCTGGAGCGCCGGACTCCTCCTCGCGGGATTCCTCCTGAGCTTTCCGCCGGGCTGGACGGTGGTCCTTCTCGCATTGGCAGCCATGGGCAGCGCAATCCTTGCGGGACGCCTGTGTTGCACCACCCTCGAATGCCACGGAATCATCTACCTCACGGCCGCCGCTCTCAGCTGCGGATTGCTGGAATACTCCTTTCAGTCTCTTGCCGGGACGATGCCCGCGAAGGTGGCATGGAGCATCCTGCTGGTATCGGGCTGCGCCCTGTTTTGTTATGCCGCCGCACAGGAGAGCGAGGGTGAGGCCTGGCAGCGGCAGGCCCTTCACCTCGCCACGGCTCTGCTGGCGGTGTGCGCCGCCAGCGGGTTGGCGGTGCAGGGTGCTGTGCGTCTGCTGGCAGTCCGGATCGCCCCGGATGTCTTTCATGTGGCCTTGATACGCACCCTGGTCCTGTGCGCCATTGCTTTGGGGTTGGCGTTTGCGGGGTCGAGGTGGCAGCGGCCGGAAATGCGGCGCATCGCTTATGCGGCGCTCGGGGTCCTGGCGATCAAGCTTCTTTTCGAAGACCTTCGTCACGGCCGGCTGGAATTCATCGCCGCATCCATCTTTCTGTTTGCTTTAACTCTGATCGGGGTTCCTCGACTGGCGCGAGTCCATCGGACGATCTGATGGGGCGACCCGCAGGAAACCCGGATAGCTCTTTACCGGTGTTGGCCTGTGGGGTAGACTGCGATAACGTACGCAACCTCATCCAACATCCAATGAATCAAGAGGAAAGATGACCCGCCTTCTCGTCGTCGAGGATCAACCGAACGACCTGCACATCGCGGCAGAGACTGCTCGTTCCGCCGGTATTGCCGAATTAGAAGCCAGAACCTCTTCACAAGCTGCGATCAGCTACCTGGAGAAGGGTCTTCGCCAGGAGGTGCCGTTGCCGGACGGCATCGTTCTCGATCTGGATCTGGGATATGAGAGCGGTTATGAGCTCTTGCGCTTCTGGCACAGCACTCCGGCCTTGAAGAAAATCCCGATGATCGTCTGGACGCTTCTGGGCGAGGAACAGCGGGAGATCTGCAATCTATTCCGGGTCGACCATTATG
>DASXGD010000288.1:0-9657 GCA_036489245.1 Occallatibacter sp.
GCAATCACCAGCCCTGGAAACGCGCATAGAAAGAAAGGCGCCCGCCAGCCCCACATCGATCCGAGTTGGCCACCGGCGAGGTAGCCCAGGGCCGCGCCCACCGGGATCGCGAGGTAGA
Organism: Occallatibacter sp.; assembly: GCA_036489245.1. Lineage (GTDB taxonomy): Bacteria > Acidobacteriota > Terriglobia > Terriglobales > Acidobacteriaceae > Telmatobacter. The sequence goes on from DASXGD010000288.1 coordinate 119, forward strand.
AGATCGAGAGGATCCGGTTGCGATCCTGCTCCGGGTAGAAGTCCGCCAGCACCGCCGGCGCAAAGATACCAAAAGTGGCTTCGCCCACGCCCACCAGCGCGTGGCGAACGTACATACTCCAGTAGTCATGGACCCACGCCGTCGCCAGCGTCGCGAGGCTCCAGAGTACGGCGCCCCCGATGATCAGCGGCTTGCGCGAGAACCGGTCGCCCAGCCATCCGGTGAGCGGCGCCACCAGCATGTACACCATGAACAATGCGGTCGTCAGCGCGCCTGTCTGCTGATCGCTCCATCCAAATTCTTTCTGGATCAGCGGCTGCGCTCCGGGAAGAATGTAGCGGTCGATGTAGTTGAGCAGGTTCAGCCCGATCAGCAGCAACAGTGTCGCGATGACAGGGTTAGTGCTCACGCGGGCGGATTGGGTTGAGGTCGTCACGCGAATCCGTTCTGAGGCGCCGGTAAGCTTCCATCTTTATCACAAGCCGCCGCCGGGAGTCGCCCGGCTATCATGGCTTTCTTCCCCGGCCGAGTTCGTCGAACATTCACTTGACATCTTGTTCGATTGAAATACAAGGATGGTCATGTCTCGTGCCGACCCGAGCATCCTCGAGTGCTTGCCGGCATGGGAATCAATCCCCCCAGCCAGGAGGTCACCCATGGCTCGTCAGCAATCCCCCAGGCGGTCGCATTCGAAGCCCCAACCGGTAACACACCAGAATTCAAACACGTCCCAGCCCACCGGGCTTCAGCAAGGCTCAGTGCGCGGCGGATTGTACAGAAAGAATTCCCAGGCCCACCCCGGCGTCACGCCGCTGCATCCGCTTGCGGCACGCAACACCGGCTTTCAACCACTACCGCCACCCCTCGGGCTGGCGCCGTTTCATTACTCGCTCTCCGATAACTTCCCGGCGATCGCCGCCAACATTACAAAGGCAGACAAAATGACTCTGCACGTGCTCGGCGATTCGGGCGGTGTGCAGGATGCGGAGTTTCAGGATCACGTCGCGGCGGCGCTGGTTGCCGCACTGAACCCCAGCGATCCAGCTTCGCCCCAGTTCTGTTATCACGTTGGCGATGTCGTCTACTTCACCGGCCTGCATAGCAATTATTATGCCCAGTTTTATGAACCGTACTCCCACTACACTGCGCCGATCCTGGCCATTCCAGGCAATCACGATGGCGAAGTAGATAATCCCACGCTGCAGACCTCGCTGGATGGCTGGGTTGACTACTTCATGCAGCCGCAACCGGACGTCGATCCGATCTCGAAGGATGCGCCCCGCGTGGGGCTGTCGTTGCCGAATCCCTACTGGACCCTGGACACTCCTTACGCCACATTCATCGGCATGTACACGAACGTCCCGGAAGGCGGCTCAGTCGACTCGGTGCAACAACAATGGGTCACGAGCGAATTCGCGGCCGCGCCCACAGGTAAGGCGCTGATCCTCGCGCTGCACCACCCCATCTATTCATTCGACGTTTACCACTCGGGAAGTTCGCGGATGTCGGATGTGCTGGAGAACGCCATCCGCGATACAGGCCGTGTGCCGAACCTGGTCATCATGGGACATGTGCACGATTACCAGCGGATCGAGCAGACCATCAGCCCGGCCGGACCGACGCCGTTCATTGTCACCGGAAACGGCGGGTATCACAATCTGCACGCGCTTCATTCCAGTGCGGGCGCGGTGGCTCTGGATACCGGCGCGGTTTTGAAATATGGCAACGACAAGGTGTGGGGCTTTGTCACATTAACGATCGATGCGGAAACCATATCGGGCGTCAGCACAGAAGTGAGCCGCACAGGAAAGGCCACCCAGGGAGACACCTTCTCTTATCCAGCCGGACCGGTCATTCTTGCCAATCCCAAGAGTGTTCCGACCCTCTGACCTGAGAATCTCTGGGTCGATGAGAACGAAATCGCGGTCCGGGCTGCCGGCTATGGCCGCGGCCATCGGGCTTCGACGGTGGTGCCGATGCCGCCGCGCGGGCGAAACTCGCCCTTGACAACCGCCCAGACCGGATCGGTTGCCTTCACGATGTCCTCGAGCACCTGGTTCACGATATTTTCCTGGAAAATTCCAAGATTGCGGTAACAAAACAGGTACTCCTTCAGCGACTTCAGCTCCAGGCAGCGCTCACGGGGCATGTAGCGGATGGTGAGCACTCCGAAATCCGGCAACCCGGTCTTCGGGCAGACCGAGGTCAGCTCAGGATCATCAATCGTGATTTCATATCCTGGAAACTGGTTCTTCCAGGTTTCGATAGGCGGAAAAGCGAAGTCAAGACCGGCTTTGGCGTGATCGTCTGTATACCGCGGTTGAGGAGCCATCTATCCATTCTAAAACTGGCCCAATTGTTTTCGATCTGTGCCCTGGCCCCCATTTTTGTGCTCCCACGGGCACGGTCAACGAGTCCTATATACTGACTCAGGTTTGGTTGAATGGTACAGGAAAGAAAGCAGTTGAACTGGCGCTGGGGATGGATCGGCGCAGCCATCATACTCGTTCTTGTTTTTATGTCGGTTCGCTCTCTCACCCGGGAGCGGTTGCAGGTGCGCGCCGTTCAGGCCACCCATAAATCCTTGGAAAGCACCATCAGCACCAATGGACGCGTAGAACCGGTCACGAATTACGAAGTACCCAGTCCGATCTCCACCACGGTCAAAGCGGTGTATGTGCAGGCGGGAGACACGGTGCCGGCGGGAAAACTGCTTGTGGTACTCGATGACATGCAGGCCCGCGCCAAACTGGCGACGGCCGCGAGTGCGGTCAAGGCCGCGGAGGCGGCCGTGGAAGCCGCTACCCACAATGGCACCCGGGAGCAGCAACAGGCCACCGCCGCGGAGCTCAGCCGCGCACGGATCGACCGAGACCAGGCGCAACACGATCTCGATGCCCTTGCCAAACTCAGTGCCACGGGCGCCGCCTCGCCCAGCGAAGTCGCCGCCGCCAAGACACGGCTTGAAACCGCCAACGCCGTGCTCCAGGCATCGCAAACCAGTGCCCAGGGCCGCTACTCTTCCGCGGAGGTGGCCCGTGCCCAGTCGGCATTGGAGGACGCACAGGCCAACCTGGACGCGGCGCGTCAGGTGGAACAGGACACCAAAAGATATGCGCCCGCAGCCGGCACAGTCTATGACCTCGAAGTGAAACCGATGCAGTTCATCGAGGAGGGCAAACTCCTGTTTCAGCTTGCTGACTTGCATAATGTTCGCGTCCGGGCCTATTTCGACGAGCCGGAAATCGGCAGCCTGTCGGTCGGCCAACCCATCGAAATCAAGTGGGACGGAAGGCCGGGCCGTATCTGGCATGGCCACATCGAGCGCGTGCCGGTCACAGTGATTCACCTTGAAACCCGAACCGTTGGTGAGGTCCTGGTCAAACTCGAGGACCAGGAGGACGGCGAACTTCTGCCCGATACCAATGTCACAGTCACCGTCACGACATCGAGCCAGCCCAGTGCGCTGAGCATCCCCCGAGAGGCCCTGCACATGGAAAGCGGCAAGCCCTACGTCTTCAGATTAGTGAAGGATGAATTGAAGAGGACCCCGGTAGTTACGGGAGCCATCAATCTGACTCAGGTGGCCATTCTTTCCGGCCTCAACGAAGGAGACTGGGTAGCCACGGGCACAACCACCGGACAGCCGCTTGAGGAAGGCGTTCCGATAAGGGAAATTCGGTGAGACCTCTGTTGGCCATGCTGCTGGCGGTGAATGTGACAGCCTCGGTTGCGGGACAATCCACCCGGGACGGGCTGTCGCAGGTGAACGCCGCGCTGCAGGCCGGCGAGGCCGATAGGGCGTTGGCGCTGCTTGGTTCCCTTCCCCCGCCAGCGGGCAGTTCGGCGGAGGCGCACAATCTGCGTTGCCGGGTGCTCTTTACGCTGGAGCTGTATGAAGCCGCCAACACGGAGTGCCAGCAGGCCGTCAATGGTGATCCTCTCAGTTCCACCTACCACCTCTGGTACGGCAGGACCCTGGGCGAAGTAGCCGACCGGGCTAGCTTCATCAGTGCCTATGGGCTGGCCAAGCACGCGCGGTCTGAATTTGAGCAGGCAGTGCAACTCGATCCGCGCAGCGCCGAAGCGCTGGCCGATCTGGGCGAGTTCTATAGCGAAGCGCCGGGGGTGGTGGGCGGCGGCACTGACAAGGCGGCCGGGGTGGCGGCTCAGCTGGATCATGTCGACCCGGCGCGGGCGCACGAGTTGCGCAGCGCGATCGCCCGCCAGAACAAGGACGTGCAAGCCGCCGAGAATGAGCTCAAGACGGCGGTCGCGGTGGGCGCCCATCCCGCCTTTCAATGGATGCGGCTGGCCAGTTTCTACCGCAAGTACAAGCGCTGGCCGGAAATGGAAAGTGCGGTGGAAAGCGGGTTCGCAGCCGCCCAGCGCGACCCCCATGCCGGGGTGGCGTTGTTCAACGGCGCTTCGGTGTTGATCAAGGCCAATCGCAATCCCGCACTGGCGATGAAGATGCTTGAGGCCTATCTCGCCGCACCGACAGCCACAGAAGAAGCCCCGGCGTTCGCCGCCCGCGTGTGGCTGGCGCGGTTGCTGGCGCAAAGCGGAAATGCGGAGGACGCCCGCCGGGAGCGCGCAGCCGCCCTCGCGATGGCACAGGAATACAAGCCGGCCCAGGATCTGAAGCTTTGAGTGGACCATTGAAGACCGCTCGGAACTGGCGTTGCCGCCATTGCGCGGTGGTCGTCATTAGTGCCGCTCTTGCGACGCTGCCCTCTCTGCTCAAGGCACAGGTTTCGCTGGCCACAGTAGTTGATCTGGCGCAGCGCAACAGCAGTGCGGTCAAAGTGGCCCAGGCCGACATAAGCAAGGCCAATGCATTGCTGTCGGAAACGAAGGATGTGATTATCCCCACCGTGGCCTTCTCTACCGGACTTCCTGTATTTCCCGAGGTTGGGTTCACCGGGACGCCTCCTTCGATTTGGACAACGACTGTGGAGTCGCTCATCTTCGGCGTTCCCCAAAAGCACTACATCACCTCGGCGCGCCTGGGTGTCCAGGCCGCCACCGCTCGATTGAAGGATGCCCGCGAACAGGCCGCCCTCGACGCCTCGGCGGCTTACCTCGAGTTGGATACGGTAGATCAGGAACTTGCGGCCGCCCTCCAGCAGGAGGGTTTTGCCACGCGGCTTGTCGCCATCGAGCAGGAACGAACCGAGGCCGGGGTCGACCCGCTCAGTGGGCTCCTGGAGGCCCAGTTAACCGCGGCCGAAATCAAGCTGAAGCGGGAGCACCTCGAAGGCCGCGCCGGCACACTGGCCAATAGTCTCGCCACACTCACCGGGCTGCCGACGGGCTCGATCACGCCGGATCATGCCAGTATCCCTGAGATTCCGCTGGTCCGGGCCGAAGTACCGGCACACACCCTGGCAGGAATCGAATCCGCACGGTTGCAGGCCAATTCAAAGCAGCTGGCAGCGAAGGCTGACCGGGAGATCAACTACCTGCCGCAGTTGACTTTCGGCGCACAATATAATCGCAACACCACGCTGCTCAACGACGTCAATTCGTTCTTTGCAAAACCATTGCCGCCCAACAACTTCAGCTCCGGGATTGCGATCCAGCTTCCAATCCTCGACATGGGCCACTGGGCCAAGTCCAGGGAATCCGCGGCCGACGCCCTGCGCGCAAACATCGAAGCCGAGCAGGCTCAACGCCAGAATGATGTCCAGATATCGGATCTCACCGGAACCATCCGGGAGCTGGATACCCTGGCTGAAATCGCGAGTCTCAAACAACAGATCGCCGCCGAGCAGTTGAAAACCGTGCTCACCGAACTTGAGGTCGGCAACGGCGGCGGAGCCAGCCCCGGCGCTCCTCCCCAGCTCTCCCCCAAGGCCGAGCAGCTGGCCCGCATCGACGAACGCCAGAAATTTCAAGATTCGCTCGATGCCGGCTTCGACTTGGCCAAAGCCCGGCTGGGATTGCTTCGCGCCCTCGGCCACATGGAAGACTGGCTTCAGGAACTTCGCGCCAAGCCCTGAATCTGACGAAAAGTTCATCAATCCCAGGTGAGCAGAATCGCTTCGCCAGACGTCGAAGTAGCTGGTGACGACGAAAAAGTGTCAGAAACGTTTACAATCTAGCAAACAAATTTGCAGATTGGGCCACTAATCTTCGATCGACTGGCTGCGAATAACGGTCGATCCGAGGTAAACACCCAGGTGTGCGGTATTGCAGGGTTCATTTCTTCTCCGGATCGAATTAACCAGGACAATGTAAACGCGGTTCGGCGAATGACGCATCGCATGATTTCTCGAGGACCCGATGCGGAGGGGTTCTGGAGTGACGATAGTGTCGTCCTTGGCCATCGGCGGCTTGCCATTCTCGACCTCGATGCCCGTTCGAACCAGCCTATGCTTGCTCCCGACGGGCGCTATTGCCTTGTTTTTAATGGAGAGATCTATAACTTCCGGCAGCTTCGAAGCGATCTCGAGGCTCAAGGAGAAACGTTTCGGACCACCTCTGACACAGAAGTCCTGATCGCGCTTTACGCTCGCTATGGGGAGCAGTTGCTGCCCAAATTGCGTGGCATGTTCGCCTTCGCGATCTGGGACTCCACATCCCGCGAATTGTTTCTGGCCCGAGATCCCTATGGAATCAAACCCCTGTATTACGTCCGTACGCGCCACGGAGTGTTCTTCGCATCGCAGATAAAGGCCCTGCTGGCCAGCGGTTTAGTCGACACGGATGTTGAACCCGCGGGATTGGCTGGGTTCTACCTGTGGGGCAGCGTCCCGGAGCCCTGGACGCCTTTCCGCGGAATCAAGGCCCTCCCCGCTGGTTCCTGGATGCGGGTCCGGAATGACCTGCAACCACAAAAACCAGTGTGCTGGTTTGACATACGCGATGCCTGGAAACAGGAACAGCAGACGGGAAACACGGCGGAGGAATTGCAGGAATATGTGCGCCGGGCAGTTACCGACTCCGTCCGCGACCACCTGGTGTCAGATGTGCCGGTGAGCGTCTTCCTGTCGGGTGGGATCGATTCGGGAGCCATCACCGCGTTGGTTTCTCAGTTGGGCGCCAAGGTCGAAGGGATCACCATCGGGTTCAGGGAATTCGACAAACTTCGCGACGACGAGGTGCCTGTCGCGGCGGAGATTGCCGCACATTACGGCTTCTCGCATTATGTGCGCCAGGTCTCCCGGGCGGAATTCGAGCAGGACATCCCGCGGTTTATCGATGCCATGGATCAGCCGACCATTGACGGAGTCAACACCTGGTTCGCAAGCAAAGCGGCAGCCGAACGTGGGTACAAGGTCGCTCTCTCGGGCGTTGGGGGGGACGAGCTTTTCTACGGGTATCCGCTGACTGGGGAAATTCCGCGCACCACCCTCCGCAATCAGTCAATTGCCGCTATACCTGGGGCACGGCGGCTGCTGGATGGCCTCGTCGGAAGTTTGGATCTAAGCCAATTTCACCCCAAGTTGAAGGGCATCCCGAAGTTCATGGGGTCGCCCGAGGGCGAGTATTTCCTGCGACGTTCGCTCTTCCTGCCCTGTGAACTGCCCTCGTTGATGGGTGTAGAGCGGGCGCGGGAAGGCCTGCTACGACTGGGAGGCTCTCCCCCTGGCATGATGAGCGCTGGCGGGTTTAACACCGAGGCTGCAGTCTGCATGTTGGATTCAACGCTCTATTTGCGCAACATGTTGCTACGCGACAGCGATTGGACCAGCATGGCGCATTCGCTCGAGCTGCGCACGCCATTTGTGGATGCCGCATTGCTCTACGCGATGAGCCCAATCCACGCAAATTTCACCGAGGGAGCCGGGAAGCGGATGCTCGCGAAATCGCCGGCCGTTCCCTTGCCCGACCGCATCATGAACCGTCCCAAAACTGGGTTTTGCGTGCCGATGACCCAATGGCTGGCCCTCGCGACTGAACATCGGGATTGGGATCAGTCCCCGATCCTTGCGCCGCGACGAACTCCCTGGACGCGTCGATGGGCAGCGGTCGTCGCCGATTCATTCTTCCAATCCAGTTCCCGAGGACACGCGTTCCCGGAGGCGGTCTAGGGGTCTCAAACGCGAGAACTTCTTTAGACGGAAGAACGGCGCCGTTTCAGCGGCCATTTCTTCCCATGCTCTCCAAGATGCGGGACGAGGTTAAATCCAGCGTCCAAAAGCCCTTGAAAGGTATCTAAATGTTAAGATGGTAAGGATGCCTATGCCCCTGAAGACACTGTTCCTCAACCCTCCTTCGTTTGAAAATTTCGACGGTGGCGCCTCCTCCCGCTGGCCCGCGACACGCGAAATTGAGTCGTACTGGTACCCGGTGTGGCTCACCTACCCGGCCGGCCTCCTCGAGGGTTCGCGGCTGCTCGATGCGCCGCCCCACCATGTCTCCGCCGACGAGACGATCAAGATCTGCAAGGACTATGAGTTCCTGGTGCTGTTCACCTCTACCGTGGGATGGGAGGGCGACCAGCGCCTGGCGGAAGCGATCAAGGCCGCTAACCCATTGATTCGGATTGCGTTCGTCGGGCCGCCGGTGACTACCTCCCCGGACAAGGCGCTTAACGAGTGCGCCGTACTGGATTTCATCTGCCGCCGCGAGTTCGACTACTCGGTGGTGGAATTCGCCCAGGGCAAGCCCCTGAACGAGATCCTCGGTATCAGCTACAAGCAGGACGGCAAGATCATCCACAACCCCGACCGTCCCCAGGTCGAAGATCTGGATGCAATGCCTTGGGCTACCAAGATTTACAAGCGCGACATGGACGTGACGCGCTATAACGTGCCCTTCCTGCTCCACCCCTACATCGCGCTTTATTCGACGCGCGGATGCCCCGCGCAGTGCACCTTCTGCCTGTGGCCCCAGACCCTCAGCGGTCACGCGTGGCGCAAGCGCTCGACCGATGACGTTGCGGCGGAGCTCAAATGGGCCAAGGAGAACTTCCCCGAAGTGAAGGAGTTCTTCTTCGATGACGACACCTTCAACATCCAGAAGGTGCGCACCGTCGAACTGTGCGAAAAGCTGAAACCCCTCAACCTGACGTGGAGCTGCACGTCCCGCGTGACGACCGATCGCGAAACATTGAAGGCGATGAAGGATGCGGGCTGCCGCCTGCTCATCGTGGGCTTTGAGTCCGGCGATCCGCAGATTCTCAAGAACATCAAGAAGGGCGCCACGGTTGAGCGCGCGCGCGCCTTCGCGAAGGACTGCAACGATCTGGGCCTGGTCATTCATGGCGACTTCATCCTCGGCCTGCCTGGCGAGACCAAGGAGTCCATCCGCAACACCATCAACTTCGCCAAGACGCTGGACTGCGAAACCATTCAGGTTTCGATCGCCCACGCATACCCGGGCACTGAGTTCTACGATTACGCCAAGGCCAACGGTTTCATCACCAACGAGAAGATGGAAGACGGCGGCGGGCACCAGATGGCGCACATCGAGTATCCGGGCCTGCCCACCGACTACGTGATGGAGATGGTGCACCGTTTCTACGACGAGTACTACTTTCGGCCCAAGGCGGCTTTCCGGGTGGTCTGGAAGGCTATCGTGAATCGCGA
>DASXGD010000315.1:0-1500 GCA_036489245.1 Occallatibacter sp.
CTGTGGACAAAGCTTGGGACGCGGTTTCGGTCAGCTTTGATAGGTTCTGTCTGACGGCCGGGATCGAGGCGCTCGGAACCATGATGGAACAGGACGCCGAGCAGGCTTGCGGGGCTCGCCATGCCCGCAGCGATGGCCGGCGCGGTTATCGCTGGGGCCGAACCCAGGGCAAGATCGGCTTCCACGCCGGCAAGGTGGCGGTTGAGCGGCCCCGCGTGCGCGACCTCAAGGGCCATGAACTGGCGCTGCCGAGTTGGGAGCGTGCGGTCGCGGAGGACTGGCTCGGCAAGTGGGCGATGAACCTGATGCTGATCAACGTATCGACGCGGAAATTCCGCCGAGCGGTGCGGCTTCCCGAGGGCGATGTTCCCGCGCCAGCGGGGGCCGGAGTATCGAAGTCGGCAGCTTCGCGGCACTTCGTGGCGTTGTCGGCTGCGCGCATGAAGGAATGGATGGGTGCGGATCTGTCCGGCCTCGATATCATGGTGGTGCAGATCGACGGCATCCACATCAGTGAGCATCTCGTGCTGGTGGCTGCGCTCGGGATCGATAGCGAGGGCTTCAAGCACCCGCTTGGACTGATGGAGGGGGCAACTGAGCACAGTGCTGTGGTGCAGGCATTGATCGACGACCTGATCGAGCGGGGCCTCGATCCAGCGGTGCCGCGTTTGTTTATCATCGACGGCTCGAAGGCGCTCGCCAGGGCGATCCGGCATAGCTTCGGGCGCTACACGCCAATCCAGCGCTGCCAGATTCACAAGGCCCGGAACATCATGGAGCGTCTATCTCCCGCTCTGCATGCCTCGGTCCGACGTGCGTTGCGCCAAGCTTGGGAACTCAACGATGCGGCGAAGGCGGAGAAGCTGATCCGCAATCTCGCCCAGCGCCTCGAGCGCGACGCCCCTGGCGTCTCAAAAAGCATCCTCGAGGGATTGGACGAAATCCTCACAGTGAGCAGGCTCGGTCTTCCGGCGAAATTGCGGCGCTCGCTGGCCTGCACCAACATCATCGAAAATATGATGGGGACCGTGCGTCGCGTCACCCGCAATGTGAAGCGCTGGAGTTCGTCCTCGATGGCTTTGCGCTGGATCGCTGCGGCCATGAACGAAGCAAAGAAAGGCTTTCGTAGGCTCAAAGCCTACAAGCAACTTCCTGCGCTGCGGGTCGCGCTGGCCGCTCACTACGAAAAGGAGACCAACAATCGCGCTCTTGTCCAAACTGCGAAGGCCGCTTAACGTCATTCACGGCAACGACCGCTTCATAAAGTTCAACAGAGCACGGGGCAATTCCTTCTCACACAGCCTGGGCCATTTCCGGACTCATGCAGTGCAGCAAAAAGTCGGTCGCGGTAGGGACGCTCATTACTGAGCGCCCCCCGCACAAAACCGTACGTGCGGCTTTCCCGCATACGGCTCCCACCTCGGGTGTGTGACGGCAAAGCGGTCGCTCGGCCACGGATGGAGGATGATCGGTTTTGGGAGCCAGCCATCCATCAGCTGC
>DASXGD010000342.1:0-6240 GCA_036489245.1 Occallatibacter sp.
GTTGCAATCATCGCTTCCAGATCCAGCTCATTCGAATAGAGCAGCAGCCGCACAAAAGACATCTGATCGTCCGGCTCGTTGCCAATATCGCTAATGATGGCGACGCGAGGATGTCCTGAAAAACCATCCGCAGGCGGAACCGGAGACGCTGGCTGCTGCGCCGCAGCCACCGTGCACGCAAAGAACCCAACAAGCAGACCCAGGTGCTTTCTCCCGGTGTTCCAGGCTGTCCCCATCGTTTCCCTTTCGCGTGACACTGATCCGGTGGAGTATGCACGCTTTACGATTCGTACTAAGCATACCCCGTCTTTCATCAATGGCCGCGCACAAGAGCCTCGGTGCTGCCTGCAAGGTCGACCGTTCTAGTCGACAGAATCGGGAATAACTCCGGCACTGGTTCACTTGGGTGCTGCTCTTTCAAACGCGTAACACGGGAGAGAACGCCCTCCAGCAACGGTGTCACGCGTGTGAGTTGCCGGGCGCGGATGATCAGGTCCCAGAGAGGCTCGAACTTTTTCCAGCCTGAGGCATAAAAGAAGTGCTTGGCCTGGTGCTTGAGGGTGCCGTGATGCAGTGCTGCCTGCGCGATCGCAGACCAGCGGTAAAACTCACGATAGGCCCAGTCATATCCCTCTTTGAGGGCATCTGCCTTGAGTTTGGCTGGACGGTAGACGACGTGCCGTGTGTCATAGAGGTTCCAGTCGTTTGTCACGATCCTGCCCTCGCTTACCATGCGAGCGTGGAGCCGCGTCCCGGGATAGGGCGTTTGAATATGAAATGTAGCCGTAGTGATGCCTTGATCGACGGCCCAGTCGACGGTTCGACGGAAGACAGTCTGGTCGTCATCATCCATACCGAAAACAAAACTGCCGTTGATCATGATGCCGAGGGAATGAAGTCTCTCGGCAACCGCTTTGTAATCACGGCCGAGGTTTTGCCGTTTGTTACTGCGCTTCAGGTTTTCGGGGGCAAGCGTTTCGAAACCGACAAAAAGGCTGCGCAGCCCGGCCTCCGCGGCTCGTTCAATCAGATCGCCGCGCAGGATCGAGTCCACTGTGGCGGCGCCCTGAAAGACTCGTCGCATGCCTCTCATGCCTTCGAACAGCGCCTCCGCGAATCGCCGGTCGCCGAGAAGATGGTCGTCGAGGAAGTAGAGATGCCACCCGGGGAGGCGGTCGATTTCGGCCAGGGCGTCGTCGACGAGCTGCGTGTAGAAGCCCCGCCCGCCCTGAAAGAATGCGTCTTTGTAGCAGAAGTCGCAATGCTGTGGGCACCCGCGAGTCACGACAATGGAGTTCGGCACAAGGTAGTAATCACGCCGGATGAGGTCGCGGCGAATCGGGGGAATACGTTCAAGCGAGCGGCCCGATGTGGACGCGTATACTCGCTGGGGAGTTCCAGCGCGAAGATCCAGCAGAAATCTGGGGAATGTCTGCTCTCCCGGTCCCAGAAAAAGCGTATCGGCGTGGGATGCGGCTTCCTCGGGAATCGAAGTCACATGCAGGCCTCCCAGGCAGACGAACGCACCCTGCTTTCGATAATGATCCGCGATCCGGTAGGCGCGATAAGCGTTGGTGATATAGACCTGGATGATGACAATATCGGGTGCGTCGTCAAGCGTAAGCCGATCGACGTGTTCGTCCACGATGACGGCGTGGTCGTCCGGAGACAAAAAGGCGGCCAACGTTGCGAGGCCGAGAGGTGGAAAGAGCGAGTACTTGATGGGACGCCAATACGGGTCGCTCGCCTCCGTTAGAGCGGGCAGGATGAACTTGACTTTGAGCGCGCCGAGACGCGCCCCAGGCCGGAGCGTGGAATGCTTGCCGGTCATCGAACCCCACTCGCAATCGGTGCCGTTGAGGCAGGCACACCGCCAAAGCGCCGCTCTCGATGGCGAAATTCTTCGAGCGCTGCATCCAGATCGGCCTCGTTGAAGTCGGGCCACATCCGGTCGGTAAACAAGAGTTCAGCGTAGGCTGACTCCCATAGCAGAAAATCCGAGAGCCGTTTTTCTCCGCCGGTGCGAATCAGCAGGTCGACTTCCCCGGTCTTGGCGGTCAGGGCGTGCATCACTTCCTCGCCAAGCAATTCCGCAGAAGGTTGCGTTCCATTGGATAAGACGCTGGCTGCGCCTGCCGCGGCGCGCGCGATGGCGTCACGCGATGAGTAATCGACGGCGACGCGCAGTTGAAGCCGGCACCCCTCGGCTGTGGCCCATTCAGACTTCTCAATTTCTCGCAGCGCCAGGGCCGGCAAACGATCGCGGCGGCCGATGACCTGGAGCCGGACGCCCTGTTCGCGCATTCTCTTTGTCTCCAGTCGCAGGAAAGCCCGTAGCAACCAGAAAATCCGCTGTACCTCCGTTTCGGGGCGACTCCAGTTGTCGGAGGAAAACGCGTAGAGCGTCAGGGTTCGAATACCCAGGTCGGGAGCGTACTCGACAACGCGGCGTGCGGCGGCGACGCCGGCGCGATGGCCCGCGATGCGAGGCAAACTGCGCCGGGTCGCCCAACGTCCATTGCCGTCCATGATGATGGCGACATGCAGCCCGGGGCGGAATTTGCTTTGCATCGTAAAGTTCCCTTGCATCTTTATGCTTTGCGCCGCAAAGTGATGGGCGCAAAACAATTTCTAGACCCGGGATGGAGTCAGGTTGCGGATGAGACTGGAGGCAGGGTCATCTTTGGCTACCTTTGCGGCATCCTTAACGACTTGCTCCAGGGTGGAAAGGTATTCGAGGTAACGCCGGCGGCCCGAAGCCGTTATCCGACAGACCGTCTGGGGACGATTACGATCATGCCCCTTCACGATCTCGACCATCCTGGCACTTTCCAGCACCCGCAGATGCCGGCTTAGATTGCCGTCAGTGAGCGAGCAGAGTTGTTTGAGATCGCCGAAGGTCACTCCCTTGGGATTGGTGATAAGAGAGGTCAGGACACTGAGGCGCGCCCGCTCGTGGATCACCCGATCCAAACCTTCGTAAGCGAACCGGCCCTCGGTTGCTGCAGGTTTAGACGTCATCTTCCACTCCGTGGGAATTGAGCAGCAGGATCACCGCCACCAGCAACTGCCCTGTCCCATATGGAATTGCCATGGCCCAGGGTGAAAATGCGCGAGAATCTGCGAGTGAAATGCAAACCAGCCCCGTGAAAAGGTACCACGCGCCGGCAACGACCATCGGGCGCGGCAAGAAGCGGCACGACGAAAAGACGCCAAGGCTGAAAATGATTTGCCACAGGCCGGGAAGCATCCACAGCGCGGCGGAAACATACCGAACCACGACGATGGTGATCAGCGCCCCGGCTCCGACGGAAGGCAGAAATTGCTCCACGGCCATCCGGATCATTTCATCCGCGATTCCGGAATGCATACGGCGCGTACGCGCAAACATCTGACTTGCAATCAGCGCGGCCGAAACCACGGCAGTGCTGATCCAGATTGCCAGGTATGCCGGAATGGCTTTCGACGGGGATGGCAGCCATACCGCCTGTGCCCCAGAAGCGATCAGTGCAAAAGCGCCGGTCGCCGCCAGGGTCGCAGGCCCATACCCGCGAAACTCGGTGCTTCGCGCCATTTGGCGGCGAATGCTGCTGATGTCTCCGAGCGCCTTGTTGAGGTCATTCATTCGCAATTCACTTTGCATTGCAAAGTAACGCAACTCGCGTGGCTTGTCAATGGCCGCAATCATCCCGTCCGCCCGTTTTAGTTGCTTTCTGTGATCGCATGTCCAGTGTCTCCACGGATGGCCGGCCGTCGCCGCTCGGGGCTATGATGTGTCGAGAGGTACCGCTATGTCCCAATACGTTTTTCACTGCCAGGACTGCGATAAAGAGTTCACCCAGTCGATTCACATGGCGGACGTTGAAAAGGCCGGCGTAGCCTGTCCGCACTGTGGCGGCAAGCGGGTACATCAGCTGGTAGCGGCATTTACCGCCGTCACCTCAAAAAAGAGTTGATTTGACCTAAAGCTGGCCTTCATCCGCCGCCGCTCAACGACGCGGCAACACATCTAGTGTGTTCCAGGTTGGTTTTGCAGCGCTGGGCGCGTGTTCGTTTGCTGGCCGTCAGGGCGGGCTCGAGCTTTTGTAGAAACAAAATATCGTTAGGTTTGCTCGCGAAAAACCTTTGAAAGTTTCGCGTAACTGCCTCTTAAATTAAGCGTTTCGCCCGCGCGGACCCGTGATGCTTGTCACTGCGTGCCAACCCGGCAAAGTCTGACCATACCTCGGGCTTGAGGGAGTCATTCCTCAGCCTGCAGACCGCCCCTGACGAAAATTAGGGCCCGGGGACTGCCGAGAAGGGAAAGCGATGATCGCAGGGGTTAAGCAAGACAGGGGCAAGATCCGTGTGGACACCAGCGAATGCAAAGGTTGCGGTCTTTGCATCGAGGCTTGTCCTCCCAAGGTGATCGCCATGAGTGAGCAGCTGAATCACTATGGCTACCGGACCGCGATGTACGCCGGATCGAGGTGCACTGGCTGCGGCATCTGCTTTCTGGCCTGTCCTGAGCCCGGCGCGATCACGGTCATGCGGCTGCCCGCTGCGTCGTTTGACCGCGCAGGGATCACCGGAATCGATAGCACGGAGGCGACAGCATGCCCAGGCAATTAATGAAAGGAAATGAGGCGCTGATGAAGAGCGCCATACTCTCCGGATGCCGCGCCTTCTATGGATACCCTATTACGCCTGCGAGTGAAATTACGGAAACCGCGGCAGTCTACATGCCCCAGGCAGGAGGAGTATTCCTACAGGCTGAGAGTGAAGTCGCCGCCATCAACATGCTGTACGGGGCATCCTCGGCTGGGATCCGCTGCATGACCGCATCGAGCGGCCCCGGGATCAGCCTGATGCAGGAAGGGATCAGCTATATGGCCGGCGCCGAACTACCCTGCGTGATCGCCGATATCACGCGCGGCGGACCGAGCCTGGGCAACATCGCTGCCGAGCAGAGCGATCACCACCAGGTTGTCAAAGGCGGCGGCAACGGCAACTACCGCACATTGGTTCTGGCGCCTTATTCGGCGCAGGAAATGGTCGATCTGACCGCCTGGGCCTTCGACCTGGCCGACAGTTATCGCAATCCGGTGGTAATGCTTGCCGACGGCTTTGTCGGACAGATGATGGAGCCGGTTGAGTTTCCGCAGTCCGCAGTCCTGCCCCAGTCTCCAGACTGGGCCGTGGCCGGGAACGCCGAGTCGCGCCGCAACTTCATCACCTCCCTCCATATGGACCCTCATGCGCTCGAAGAACATAACAACCATCTTGAAGCCAAGTACCGCCGTGCCGAAGAGCAGGAAACTCGAACCGAAGAGTGGCTCACCGAAGACGCCGAGATGATCCTCGTTGGCTACGGCATCGTCGGACGCATCCTGAAGGCCGTCACCGCTGCTGCACGTGCCGAAGGAATCCGCGTGGGTGTGCTGCGGCCGATCTCGCTCTATCCGTTCCCGATTTCAGCTTTCCGGCGTATCGCCAATCGGGCACGCAGTTTCGTCGTCGTAGAAATGAGCAACGGCCAACTGGTCGAGGACGTCCGCCTCGCCCTCAATGGGGTTCGGCCAGTCGAGTTTCTCGGCCGCACCGGCGGCAACGTTCCGTCGCACCACGAACTGCTCGACTTCGTCAGAACAAAGGCTTTGGAAATCGACGCAATTCAGGTTTCTCAGAAGGAGCGGATGGCCTATGTCTAACCCCTCGGTTTCCGATTACGCGGTAGTGCGGAGCAAGGCAAGAGCATTCTACGACCGCTACGAACGCAAAGACGAACTGCAGCACCAGACGCACTATTGTCCCGGTTGCGGACACGGCATCATTCATAAAATGCTGGCCAGTGCTATCGATGAGCTCGGCATCCAGGACCGCACCATCCTTATCAGCCCGGTCGGATGTTCTGTCTTCGCGTATTACTACTTCGATGTAGGAAATGTACAGGCAGCGCACGGCCGCGCGCCCGCCGTGGGCACGGCTATCAAGCGCAGCCGCCCTGGAAGTATCGTGGTCAGCTATCAGGGGGACGGCGACCTATCGGCCATCGGATCGGCCGAGATTCTCCACGCCGCCAATCGTGGCGAAAACATTACGGCGATCTTCGTCAACAACGCGGTTTACAGCATGACCGGCGGCCAGGCTGCGCCAACGACGCTTCTCGGCCAGAAGAGTACAACAACACCCAACGGCCGTTCGGCTGCGACTGAAGGCTTTCCGCTGCGGGTAAGCGAACTGCTGGCTACCCTTGAAGCT
>DASXGD010000376.1:0-13030 GCA_036489245.1 Occallatibacter sp.
CATCTGATTTGCTGAAGTCCCAATCCCTCCCCCGAGGTATTTGGCTTCGGTTGTCCTGCCATCTTACTCACCAGAGCGGTCTCACGGCCCCAAGGAGAATCCATGGCTTCAGCTTCTAGCATACATCCTGACGCGGCGCAACAAGGGGCGCGCCCGTTACAGAAGCGTGAAGCTTTCGTCTGCCTGCCGGTGACGATGCTCGCGGGGAAGCTGTCGCCGGGCGCGATGAAAGCCTTGATGGGGCTACTCTCCTACCGGAGCCGGAAAACAGGACAATGCAATCCGAAGCTCGAAAAGCTAAGTGAGCGCTTGGGCGGTGTGCCGGATACCACACTGCGGCGCTGGCTGCGTGAGCTACGGCTGGCGGGGGTCATTGACCGCACCCAAGAGCACGGGAGTTCGAACTCCTACACCTTTTCCACAGTTATCCACAGGGAAGATTTCCACAGTGTGGAAAACTCACCAGCGAGGCCGTCCACAAATGGACGGGCAGAATCCGCGAGGCCGTCCACTAATGGACGGGCAGGCCGTCCACATTTGGACGACCGGGGGGGGTCGTATCCTTTTACTGAACCAGATGTATATGAACCATATACGGCGGCTGCCGCCGCCGCCAACGGTTCTGACGATGCGAGGCAGGCGGCGGCGGGGGCGTGTGTGGGTGTGCAAAAGCCCTCGGAGGGGGCGGCTTCGCCGCAAGACAAAAAACCAGCACAGGCAGAACAGCTCGGCCTGCCGCTGGAGCCGGTAGCACAACCCCTGGCTCACCCGGCGAGCCCGCCCGATCCGGCTGAAGTCCTGGTGCGGGAATTGGCGGCCACCCACCCGCAACCCGGCCTGCCACGTAAGGCCGTGGTCGAACTCCGCCAAGTGCTGGCCGCCGGTTGGACCGTCGAGGCGATCCGCGAGCGGCATGCGGAATGGTGTGTGTACTGGGCGACGGTGCCAGCGGGCAAGTTTATCCCGATGCTCTGGCGTTGGCTGGAGTCTGGCGAATTCGAAAGCAAGCCTGTAATCCGCAAGCCGCCGGAGCGTGAGAAGACGCGGCGCGGAGAGGCTATAGACAAAGCGATGGTGATCATCAGGAAAAAGTATGCTCAAGCCTGAATTTGCGGAATATCAAATTCGGCGGCTGACCGGCCTGGGCTTATTCCCAGCCGATGAAGTCGCCGTGGTGGAGCTGGTGGACTGGCTCATAAAGTGCGCGCCCGGCGAGGCCGCCGCCGTCGAGTTCATCGACATATGGCTGCGCACCAACCCCGAAGCGCCCAAGCCATGCGACATCTACGAGCACTTCAACCCGCTACCGTGCAACAAGGAGTTCGGCGCGGCGACTGAGATCCGGTGCCAGATCTGCGGTGATACCGGCTTCAAGATCATCGAGCGCCCTGGCGGGATCACGGCAGCCACAAAGTGCGAATGTCAGGCGGTGCCGCGATGATGTACTACGGCCCTGGCAGTTGGGCATACGACACCGCCCGCAGACGCATGATCGACAAAATGTTCGAGCTTGAGAACACCCGTAGATGGGATGCCGAGCGGTGTCGTTGGTGGGACGCGGAATATGACAACGTCGCATGCTTGAAGGCCAAATACGACCTCATTGCCCGCTTCAATCGAACCGTGAACACGCATCCTGCGGAGCTACCTTACGCCGAATTTCTGGAGAGTCCGTATTGGCTTGCGCTGAGTGAGTGGATAAAGAATCTGGTGGAGTGGACCTGCGAGGGCTGCGAGGTGCGCGGCTACTGCTGCGGACTTGACGTCCACCACAAAACCTACGAGCATCGCGGATTCGAGTTCCCAGATCACCTCGAAGACCTGGAAGTCTTGTGCCGGGATTGTCACAAGAAGCGGCACCCAGGCTGGAGCCGCCATGGTCTGAAGGAGGAGCCATGCGAAAGCCTAAAGTTTTAGCCGACGCTTTCTACGACGGGCAGATCGAGCGCATGAGCGATCTCGCGGGCTTCCCGCACGCGAAGAAGAGCCAGCACGAGCTGCGCCGGGCGCTGCGCCGGATCTCCGCTGTCGATGAGACGTTCCTCCGGCGATTGGTCAACGAGGTTGTCGATTCGAGCACGACGTGCCCGACACCCCAGGAGCTGGCCACGCGCGCTCTCGCGATGCGGACCACCAACAAGAAGCCCATCGCGAATGCCGCGTGCCCGCTCTGTCACGGCACCGGCTGGATTCGCGGCACCCGAACCGTCAGGCCGCAAGGGCTCGCACCTTACGAGGCCGACTTCAGCACGCGCTGCACGTGCCCGCCGGTGAACGCGGAGGTCGCATAACCCATGGGTTCAGATACTGTGACGAATCCGTTTCACGTCTGGGCCGACCTCGCGCGCGGCTTGCGCGACCGCTTCGTGAGCGAGCTGGGCGAGGAGCGGCCATTCGCGCCGCAGGTGAGTGAGATCGTGGGCATCCTCGCCGGGACCGTCACCCGCCTGGAGCACCTGGGCAACGCGCTCGACCGGCTGAGCGAGCGGGACAATGAAGCCTACGAGGCTTTCGCTCGCGCCCTGGAGAAATCGTAAGACATGTCACACTCCAACAGGGGCGCTGACATATTCGGCAGTCGCGTCTGCCGTTTTTGTACAGATGGTATGAATTAGCATCGCTTGTAGTTGAAAGCAGTGTATTATGGCGTCTTACGGACGCCGGAGGCTGCGGCTTTAAGACAGCCAGACGATAAGGAGAACACCTAATGAATGAGACACGCAAGTCAGACCGCATAGCAGCGTTAATCGCGAAAGCGAATCAAGTGGCGATGATTGACTGGATGCATGCCGTCCTCGAAGAGCGGGGTGAGCCGCTCCGCAAGGAGATGGCCGAGCTGCAAACCTCCATCGATGGTCGTCAGGTCGTCCCGGTGATGGACTTTAGGGCGATTGATGCGCCGGTGAAGAAGAAGGGATCGGGCAGCGCGAAGTTCTGGGCACAGTACACGCCCGAGGAGCGCACCGCGATCATGCAGCGCCGCTCGCGAAACCGCAAGGACCGCCAGCAGGCCGCCGAAGTGCCGGTCGTCAAGGTAGCGAAGACTTCCAGGCGACCGTCGAAGCAAAAGGCCAGTGCCACCTACTGGGCGCAGTTCACGCCCGAGGAACGAACCGCCGAGATGAAGCGCCGCTTCCAGGTGCGCCAGGAGAAGAAGTTCGGCAAGCTGCACCCGCGCGACTCGCGCCATCCGAAGCATGCCGAGTGGGTCGAGAAGCTGCGCACCTCGCAGAAGAAGCGGATTAGCGGCATGAGCGTGCGTGAGCGTAAGGAGTGGAACGTCAAGATGCAGGCCGGTCGCGAGAAGGCCCACCAGCGTGTCAACGGGGAAGCAACCGCATGACCCGGCTCTCCAACCGGCAGTATCCGATGCTTCAGATGTTCGCCAAGGCGGCACCGAGCTGGCACATGACCATCGAGCAGGCACAGAAGTTCGACCAGCGCCCGTTCCGTTCGATGCTCATCCAGGAGTGGGTCCGCTACCGGCCCGGCAAGGGTTTCTACCTGACCGAGAAGGGCTACGATGCGTGGGAGGAGTTCAAGGGCACCAAGATCCTCCGCCACGATCCCCGCGCGCCGCTCACCGCGTATTTCGATATGCGGGCTTACGGCCTCGATCACAAGTCGCGAGGGGCGGCGTGAGATGCCAGTGCTCGATGTTGATCACGTCCAGAAGATGCTCACGCTGGTTTACCTGCACCGTCCCTGCGGCGAGTGCGGCCAGCACACGGCCATGGACTACTGCCGCACGTGCGACCAATTCTACTGGCTGCACGCGCCCGGCTGCATGATGTATACCGAGAAGCATTTCGGGCATCGGCTGACGCTGGTGCCTTTTGTGGAGGATCGCAGCAAATGAGAAGAAAAACGGCAAAACATTATGGCGAGAACACGGGCTATTAATCTGGGTTTACGCGGGAGTTCCGAGGAGCACGAGGCACTGCGAGGCCTACGAACGCGGCGATCAGGCGGTGCGCGGATGGCGCTGACCGAGAAAGAGCACCACTTCCTGATCTGGATCGCAATTGCGAGCTGGTTCCTTACCACGGCCTACTGTACGTGGACGCTGGCCCACGTGGTTTTCACTCTGGAGCGGCGCGTGATCGCGCTGGAGGATCGACGATGAACTGCCCGTTTTACGGACGCGCGATGTACGGCAAGGTGTATCCGCCGGTGATGTTCCTGCTGGTCGATACCAAAGGCAACCAGTGCGGCCTTGTAGCCGATGCTCACGCGCCATGCATGATGGAGGCCAACGGCGAAGAGGTTGATTGGAAGACCTGCCCCGTCGTGAAAGAAGTTCGCCTGGAGCAAATATGAAAGTCTATCTCGCCCAATTGAAGTGCCCGAACAATCACTGCACCATCGGCTGCGCCGGAGAGTTCGAAAGCCTGGAGGCCGCCCAGGCGCTCAAGGCCAGGGTGCAGGAATGGTTCGCGGTGCTGGTCGCATCGAGGACGTTGAACAACGAATGCGGCCTGTGCCACTCGACGGACTTCCACGTCGAGATCGCGCCGACTATTTTCCAAACCATGGCGGAATTTCAACCCGTGGCGCGCGAGGAAGAAGCCCGGCAGATGGCGCTTGCCGACCACCTCAGGCATTCGCGCAACTGATATGACCCCAACCGACGAGAAGGATTTTCAGATGATGGCGAAGACCGCGCTCGCGCATATCAAAGACGGGATGGAGCGCACCGGCGGCTCGATGCCCGTGTTCATGGTGCGCAACCCCGACGGCAAGGTCGAGAAGATCTCGCTCCCGAAAGAGCTGGGGAAACTGATGAACTCCGGCGATGCGAAGAACATGTTGTTCGACGGCATGCGCCAGATCGTGAAACACAAAGGCATCACGGCGACGTGCTTCGCAACCGAGGCGTGGATGGGCGAGACGACGCAGGCCGGAAGGCTCGTGTCCCCGAAGGAGTTCGACGCCGCCACCCGCCAGCGCGGCTTCCAGGCCGCCGTGGATCGCGGCTGGGTGATTCGCCGTGAATGCGTCGTGGTCGTCCTCCAGACCGAAGAGGTGATGCGCAGCATCTCGCAGCAGTTCGAACGCGACGAAGAGGCCCAGGAGATCCGCTGGATCGGCGAGCCGGTGACCCACACCACCCCGCAGTCGCATTTCAAGGGCAGGCAGAAAATGTACGGCGATCTGCGCGAGGAGAATTTATCGTGAAGGAAAAAGAGCAGGACATTGATCCAAGGCTGAAATCGGTGATGAACGAGATCGGGCTCGTGTTGGGCTCCACGATCAGGGATAACGCCCGCCGCACCGGCCAGAAGCCCCAAGGCTTCGCGCTGTTCATTTTCGATTTCGGCGATGGCGGCAGGATCAACTACATCTCGAATGCCGAGCGCGCCGACATGATCGCCACGCTGAAAGAGTTCATCGCCAAAAGCGAGGGAAGGTTCGATGACGCGACCGACTTCACCAAAAAGCAATAGCATCCAGGACCACTCCCTCTACGCCTGGGTCGGTGAGGACGAGCACGGCTCCGGCGAGATCGGCATTAAGCAAGGCCTCGTGCCAGCGGGCTATATTCCGCTCGCCTCGATGGATTACGACCTCCACAAGCTCGAAGGCCTGCGCAAGGCCATGGAAGCCCAGGCGCTGATTTACGGCAAGAAGATCCGATTAGTGAGATTCGCGTTCGCGGAGATCATTGCCGAGACGAGGGCGGGAATATGAGCGAAGAGTTGAACGCCTTGGTGTGGCAAATGAAGCAGCGGAAGACCGCCGCGCGGATCGCGGCGCGCACCGACCCCGCGACCGGCAAGCTCGCGAAGACGGTCAGCAACAACGCCTATATCCGCTCGAAGGCCATCGTGGTCGAGCCGATGATCAGCAGGCGCGGCGCGGAACTGTGGATCACCTATAACGGCGCGCGCGGGGACTTCCTGCGCATGCGTAAAGAATTTGCGCCGACGCGGGCGAGCACATTCTGCGACCCCGACGCACTCAACGGCTACGTGGCTTTCCCGAAGCGCCACGCGCCGCGTATGCCGATCACGACCGGCGGGATCGTCAAATACATCCCGGTGCATGGCGGCGCAACCTGGGCCTGCAAGGACGCGACTGCGGCGGTCTGGGGCTTCGACACGATGCACGCGGGGAGTGAGAACGTCGAGCGCACCAACCAGGACTGGATTCGCTATCAGTGCCACGTGCTGCATCACGGCCTGGAGATCGCAGAGGAGCTGTGGCCGAAGTTTAAGCGCGCGACCCAGGCGCAGCGCGCGGAGATGGCTCAACAGCTCTTCGACATCGACGTCGCCGCGAGCGGCAGGACTACCGACCGCCTGGGGTTCGAAGCCATGCTCGGAATACTGTTCGGGAGGATCGGATGAGCGCCATTGTCATGCCCGACCGCATCGCCCGGCTGCCCCGCGATAGGCGCGGCTTCCCGATCCCGTGGAATGTCCTGCGCGCCGACGACGGCACGCCGTTCTTCACGGTCAACGACGACCGCAAGGCCTGGACCGCGATCAAGGAGAGCTTGTGCCCGATCTGCGGCGAGCGCCTGGGAAAGTGGCGCTGGTTCATCGGCGGGCCCAGGAGCGCCTTCGATCCCGCTGGCTACTACCTCGATCTGCCGACGCATCGCGAGTGCGCGGAGTTCGCGCTGGCCATCTGCCCGTACTTGGCGCTGCCGAAATACCTGGGCCGCATCGACGTGGTGAACCCCGAGAAACTGCCGCCCGAAGCGAAGGTCCTGCTCGATGAGACGATGATCACCGAGCGCCCCGAGATCTTCGTCGCCGTCACGAGCGAGCGCGTCGAGCTGTTGGACCGCGAGCAACTGCCGCCCTACCTGAAACCGCTCCAGCCGTTTTCCGATTGGACGTTTTGGCGGCACGGCCAGCAGATCCCCGCGCATCGCGCCATGCCGGTGCTGCGTGGGATATTCGGGGCGGAGTGGGAATTTCCCAGGAGGGCCGAATGACGATGTGCTTCTGCGGCCAGCCGCTGCACTATGCCGATCCGAAGATGCAGGCCCGCGTACAGGCCTTGGTGGATTCGCTCGGCGAGCGCATGCCGGTGAAGGTTGGTGGCCGCACCTGGATGGTGCCGCGCCACTACATCGCGCTGCACGGGATTAAGGCGGTGGAGCTGCCCTTCCTGGGCTTCGAGGAGATTATGGAGCCATGAAGATCGGAGCCATCTACGTGATCTACGATTGCCCGCGCGATTTCCCGAATCAGTTCGTCTGCCGGATCTTCCACGGCGACGTGCCCGAGCGTGAGCTGTTCGCGGTCGGCGACACCATCGACGAGATTCACCGGCAACTGCCGCCGGGCCTCTACCCGATTGGCCGCCACCAGTCGGACGACCGGGTGATTGCGGAGGTCTGGATCTGACACTCGAATACGCCAAGCTGTCGTTCCGCACCGGCCTGCTCATGGGTGCGATCCGCTATGCGGCGAAGGGAAACAAGGGAGCCGCCGAGGCTGACTCGCTGACGGAGATTGTGCGCGAGTGCGCATGGTGGCTGACGCCCGAATTTGTCGTAATCCTGAAGGCCGTGGCGCTCTCGATCCCAGGCGTCACGCCTGCGGTGTTCGCGCGGGCGGAGGCGCTCTACCAGCAGGACATGGAAAGCCCGCTGGTCGCCGGGCTGATGAAGAAGGCAACCAGGAGGAACGGGAATGGAAGGTAACGACGTCAGGATCATCTGCATGCCAGCGGATGCCGAGATGACGACGGAGGGCGCGGTCTTCGACCGGCGCTGCGCGACCTGCTCGCGGTTCGTTATGCTGGCGGCGACCGGCCAGCGGCTCCTGCGCGAGCGCCCTGAAATTGAAATCATGTGCCTGCCCTGTTTCCAGGCAACCAGGAAGCCAGACGACGAGATCGCGCTCGCCGCACCCGAGGAGGAGATCGACCGCGAACTGGACACGCTGCGTCCCAACCTGCGGCGGGAGAGGAACTGATGAAGGGATTCGGGAAGGATGATCTCGGACTTTTCAAGCTGCTCGATGATGGGCGCGTGCTACGCGTCGCGAAGCGGATGTTTAACTCGCAACTCACACTGTCGAGTTCCCAGCATGACCAGGGCTGGTCGGACGGCTGGTGATATACGGCCCTCGATGCCGCCGTGCGCGACATGGTTTTGTGGGAGCCGGGCCTGACGGTGACCTGTGTGCTCTGCGGGCACCAGCGCGGCGGCGGCGATCCGCCGGGCGCTTGGTTCCGGCACAAGCCGAGCAGTCGGCGGCGTATCCCGATCTATGGCGCGGGCGGCCAGACGCTTGGGTACTTTGAATTTTGGAGGGAGTGACGTGAGGATTGATCTCGGCTTCGGTGGCTACATGGAGCCCGGCGAACGGCTCGTTGATCCGCGCTGGCGCAAGCGCATCATGAAGACGGAGCGCGTCGAGAACACGCGCAGCGGCCACTGGTGCGACCTCGAATGCGGACACCGCGTGATGGCGTTCGGTAACCTCGATTTTGCTGAAGGCGAGATGGCATGCTTGCAGTGCCGGGACCAGGAGACACGATGATCCACAACGGCGACTGGGTCACCGTCTACCCGCACGGCAAGCCCGAGCAGAGCGCGGTGGGGATCGTATCGCTGATCTCCAGCAACCAGCGCTCAATTGCGGTGGACTTCGCGGACAAGCCGCCTTTCATCTCGATTCGCGAGGGTGCGTTGATCGGGCCCGATGGCATCATGATGCTGGCCTTCCGCGAGGCGGTTGGCCCGTGGGTCGAGATGCTGCACGGCGGCCACTACGAGATCGAGGAGACCGATGGCCCGGCTGATTGATGACATTCGCGGCGGCAGACTTCAGATGCCATGGTTCGTCGCAAAGCATCTCGCCGCCGCCTGGGAAGAGCAGACCTTGCGGATATGCGAATTCCTGCGCGATGAGATCCCGGTGATCCTGATCGACAACGTGGCCGATTACTACTACGGCGCGGAGCAGGAGTATTGGTCGCTGGACCGCGACTTCCCGAACTGTGCGCCGCCCTTCCCGCGTTTCTGGTCGGAGCATCGCATGCCGCGCGTGATTCACTCGAAGGAGAAGGGCGACACCAAGATCACCGACCTGATCACCAAAGGCCGCATCGGCGTGCTGGTTACGGGCACCCGCATCGAGGACGTCAAGACCGATAGCGAACCACCGCCCGGCACCAAGTGGATTTTGTGGTGCGAGCTATTTCTCGACTTCGGGGTCAACGGAGTGTCCGCACAAGGCCCCAACGGATCGATCTTCATGACTATCGATGAGAACGGTGCCGTGCTCGGCGAGCCCTGGATGCAGTCGTTCGATGGCGGCGCATATGCCGATATCATCGCCTCGTACATGACGTGGCTGCACCCGACGCTGCTCGCGATCACCTTCCTCCACTGCCGCAACGTCACGGTGGTCGATAACCCGGTGCCGCCGAAGCTCGCGCGCCGGTACCGCGAGCGCCATGCTGGCCGCGCGCCCGTGGCGCATAAGACGCTGATCATCGAGCCGCTGAAGGCCGTGCTGCGCAAGGAAGGCCGCTCCGGCGAGGTCGGCATCCAGAAGGCGATGCATATCTGTCGTGGGCACTTCAAGGACTACCGCGAAGGCCGTGGGCTCTTCGGGAAATATCATCAGCTCGTGTGGCAGCCGATGCTGGTGCGCGGCGGTTCGAAGGGCGACACTGCCGCGCCGCGCGAAGTGAAGATCAAAGTATGAGGGAAACCGTCTACTTCGGCGACACGACCAGGATGAACTTCCTGCACTGCCCGGCGTGCGGTGCGGAGATCGACGCGGCGACCAACATCTCGCTTGAACGCGAACACGTTCGGCCTTCGCCCGGCGCGTTCACGGTGTGCGGATTCTGCGCGGTGCTGCTGGTCTTCGAGGAGAACATCACGGCGGTCGCGGCATTACGGCTGCGGCGCGCGTCCGACGCCGACAAAGAGGACCTGAGGGCCCGCAATCCGAAAACCGCCAAGATGCTCGACACGGTTCAAGCGGCAATGCGCAAGTTGGTGGCCGACAAGAAACGGAGGATGGGATGAAAGCTGCAAAGGCATTATTCGAAGTGAACGCTGGCGTCGTTCCCGGCGTCGGCATCGCGGAGTTTCACAAGCGCTGGGGCTACGACAGCGATGAGTACGAGCAGGACCGGCACGTCGCGCCAGACCAGCCGACGATCTTCAGCCAGCGCATGCAGGAAGTACATAACTACGCGATGGGGTTGTCGAACCCGGCCTACGTGAACTGGGTGCGCGTCGATTGGATCTGGGTGTGATGAAACACATGGATCGGGACCTGCGGCAGATCACCATCGTGTGCATCATTCTCGTCATTGCGAACATCGCTGCCGCGATCCCTAATTTCCGGCGGCACAATTGGCCGGTGGGTTACGCCTCGCTGATCTGGGCCGCGAATGCCGCAGCACTCCTGCTGCATGTTCGCGTCATCCAGCATACCCGCGATGAGGTGCGCCTTATACTCTCGCTTCGCAGCAAGATCGAAGAAGGGGAGGAGCGCTCATGAGCCTTCTCGACCTGGGCCAGATCGTGATGACCGACGGCGTGGTGGACTTGGTCGCCCGCGAGCGCACCGAAAGCTTCGAGCTGTCCCTCCTGCTGCGCCGCCACATGAAGGGCGATTGGGGCGAGCTGGATGAACACGACCAGGGCGTCAACCGTTCGAACATGGAGCGCGGCTGGCGCATCCTCTCGCAGTACACGCTGAACGCCGGGCAGAAAATCTGGATCATCACCGAGCGGGGCATTACAACGGTGTTGTTACCGGAGGAATATTGACCGCGCGCGAACTCTTCACTGCCATCGCGCCGTTGGTCTCGCCCGCACTGGAGGAAATCTGGCACCGGCGCGATCTCTGCATCCTCGCGACCCGCGTGGCCATCGAGACGGCGGCGCACTTCGGCATCAAGGCCACTCCGATGCCGGTGCGCGTGATGGCGTACAACGCGAGATTCGCGCAGCACGTGGAAGAGGGCGTCCCGCCGGGCACCTGTGCCGAATGGGGCGACGGCTCCTGGGCTGTCGGCATCGGCCTCGGCAAACCCAACGCGCCCGACAGATGGGACGGGCACCTGATCGCGGTCGCCGACGGCTGCTTCGCCGACTGCTCGATCCAGCAGGCCGAGCGCCCGCAGTACAACATCTGGACCGGGCCCGCGCTGGTCGGCCTGTGGGACGGCATGGCGAGATGGAAGGCTGTGAACGATTCGGGCACGGTGGTTCAGTACGAGCGCATCTTCGATGACTTCTGGAAGAAAGCGCCCGACTGGCGAGATGCCAAGCGCAGGCGGCCCGTGGTCGGTGCGCTGGTCCGCGCGGTGTACGCGATGGAGATGACGACACGATGAACTGCACGCATTGCGACGAGCCGGTCCTGCCCGGCGAACAACATCCGGCCTTCCCGTCGGAGCCGATGCACTTCGAGTGCGGCGTGCGCGCGGTGGTCGGCAGCGTGGCGCATCTGCTGCGGCGCTGCGATTGCTACAAGCTCGGCTCGACGCTCGGCGATCCGCCTAACCTGACGAAGCGTGAAGCGGCGGTCGCGGCTCACACGCTCTTTGGTCAGATCGTTCACTGGTTCGGCAGTGACACGCTGGCGTAACTAACTTTCCGCTTGCGCTGGTCTCTCTCGCGGGCGTAAGATGCGGGTTGAGGCCAAGTCGGGATGGCCTTTTCAAACCAAGCATGTGCATCCCGGCATTTGTGCCGCGCGTCCTGCTGCGGCATTGTCCCAATCGCCAAACAATTACGAGGAGAAACGCAGCAATGCAGCCAATGATCGCGCTCTTTTTCCCAGTCGGCGGTGGCGGCCCGGTTGACCCCGGCTTCGGCGTCCCCGGCTGGCCGACGCATCCGATTCATCCCGGTGGTCCGAATCCTCCGGTCGATCCCGGCTTCGGCGTAGGTGGCTGGCCGATGCCGCCAATCCATCACCCCGTCGATCCCGGCTACGGTCAGCCGGGGCCTCCCGGCTTCTGGCCCGGTACGCCTCCGCCGCGTCCCGGCGGCCCTCCGAACTGGGGTGGCGGCGGGCAACCTGGACCGTTCCCGCCTTCGGGCGCTCACCCGATGCCGCCGATCTACTATCCGCCAGGACCGTCGCAGGGACCGGGCTTCCCGACTCATCCGATTGCGCCCGGTGGTCCGAACCCGCCCGTTGATCCTGGCTACGGCGCTGGATGGAATCCGCCAACCTGGGGTGGGACGCCGCCTCCGTATCCGTCGCAAGGCCCCGGTTTTCCCACGCATCCCATCGCGCCCGGCGGACCGCCTCCCGGCCCGTCGCAAGGACCGGGCTTCCCGACTCATCCGATCCACCTGCCCGGCGTGCCCGCTCCCGAACCGCCCGTACATGTCGAGACTCCCATTGCTGGCGGCTGGACGCTTCAGTTCATCCCTGGGATGGGCTGGGTGATAGTGCCTCCGCCTCAGGGGGCTGGTCCCGGCGCTGGCGTCGATAACTCGCTGCCCGATACCGGCCCGAGTGCGCAGCCGAAGTAGTCTCAAGATCGCCGCCAGCGATTTCGCCATCGTTGGCGGCGTTACCCGCTCCTAACGCTTCTCAGTCGCTTCGGGGGGCGGGGCAACCAGGGCAGTCTCTCCCGAAGAGGCTGCCCTGTTCAATTTGTGGAGGTGGCAAATGTCAAACTTACGACCCCTGCTGATGGTCCTCGCGGTAGTCTGCTTTTTCCTGGCGGCTATCGGCGTATGCCTGCCGCGCGGCGGCAATCTCCTGGCTGTCGGGCTGATGTTCTGGGCGCTGGCGATTACGATCACCGCGCCGTGACCGCCAACGCCAAATGCCCGGTGTGCTCGATGCGGCTGACGACCACGTCGTGCCCGCGTTGCGGCGCGGAATATCAAGGCGGCCAGTGGCGGATGCCGACCACCCCTGAAAACCCAAATCCGAATTTGAAATTTTCCAACTCGAAAAAGTGGCCCGAAATTTTCTACGTGTCGGCGGAGAGCCCGGCGGCAGATCCTGGAAATACCCCAGAAATGAGTTGATTTTGCCACCCGGCAGGGGGTGTACACCCCGGCCTAGTGGCT
>DASXGD010000404.1:0-3689 GCA_036489245.1 Occallatibacter sp.
GTCTTGCCTACCTGGGGCAGGCCGATGATGCCAGTCTTCATGCACGTCCTGTGGGCCCGCGCCCGATGTCGTAAATGCTGACGGGCCTATACGATGATACAAGACCGGGGATCAGAGATCGTCGCGGCGCCGGACAAAGCGCAGCGCCGTGAGGGTTGGGGAAACGGCCGCAACCTTGGTGTCGACGATGCCCGCCGCCAGGCCCGCCGAACGCACATCATTTTCGTTCAGGGCGTGACCTTTGCCCTTCGGATAGATGAACCAGATGGGCACGCGCGCGGCCAATTGCTTTGCCGTCGTGCGGAGCGCTTTTGCCAGTTCCTCGGGTGTGTTGACGCGGGCGAGAATCAGGTCGGCGTTCTTCTCCGCGACCGCCCTGGCTTCAAAGAGTGCGGCGCGAAGGTAGTCGTCATCAACGGCACCGATCATTCGGACCACCGTATCTGCGGAGATACCCAGCTTCTTTGCCAGTGTGGGCGGGAGAGTGGTCAGGGTGGCGGCCCATTTAGCTGCCAACGCATTCCCCAACAAGAGGGCACAGCTGTCGCCTTGAAAGGTAAAGCACAGCTGTTCGTCTTCAGTGTGGATCTGTTCCAGTTTTGAAATCGGAAGACGGCGCCGAACCTCGCCACGGAGAATGAGATCGGGCGGCTCGATCAGGGCCTTGACCGTCGCTTGTTTCCCGTTCCACTTACACATACATTCCGATTCGCGGCCGATGTCTCACCTCCAGCCCAGGGAGTCGGTAGCACTTCTTCAAACGTCAACTAAGCGCGCGCCGTCTCAGCTTTGGCCACGAGCACGACGGTCGCCAACCCCATCAGAAGCACAACTTCTTCCACGCGCTCGCTCAGGATGTGCAGCTTGTTGAAGTGAACGCGGGAAGGATTCCCAATCTCGGCGGCATTGATGTCACCACCCGCCGCGATGCGATCGCGCTCCATCGCGGGAATAATGGCAAACTGCGAATAGCAGGTCGAGGCAATCATCAAGATGAGAAGAATCATCGGCGCCAGAGCCGTTTTCGGCTTGTAGACGCTCCACGCGGGAGCCAGTGCAAGCAGTGCCAGGGCCACCAGCCCGGAGACCAGTCCCATTCCGTGAAGGATGCGAAGCAGCTGGCCGACAATGGTGCCGGCGGTGTGCGTGTCCGGCTGCAGCGTCATGAATGTGATCGCGGCAACGACGGGGAAGAAGATTTCCGCGCCCAGCCAGACAACGAGCGCAAGGTAGAGCAGCGTGCGTAGAACGGTCTTCATATGGGCAGTTCGTAGTTCACAGTTCTCAGTTCTAACACAGTGTCAATCCAGCGAGAGTCGCAACGACGACTGAGAGCTGAAACCAGAAGAGCGAACTGTCTACTGAATCACCCCGTTCACGGACGGACGGCCGATGAGGCGCTCGATGCGCTTCTCGATCGGCGGATGCGTCGAGAAAAGGCTGGCGAAGCTCTGGCCCGAGAGCAGCGGCTGCACGATAAACAGGTGCGCCGATGTTGGCGACGCGATGAGCGGAACGCGGCGGCTGTAGGCAGAGATCTTTTCGAGCGCGCTGGCCAGGGCGTACGGGTTGCCGGTGAGGTGAGCGCCGGTAGCATCGGCTTCATACTCGCGGGTGCGCGAGACCCAAAGCTGGATCAGCATGGCCGCGAACGGCGCGAGGATAAGCATGAACAGGCCGCCCAGTCCGCCGCCTTCGCGATCGCGACGGTCGCCGCCCATTCCGGAAGCGGCCCCGAACCAGAAGGCCATGCGGGCAAGAATCGTAATCGCTCCGGCCAGCGTAGCGGCGATGGAACTGGTGAGAATATCGCGGTTGCGCACGTGGCCGAGCTCGTGCGCCAGCACCCCTTCGAGTTCTTCATCAGTGAGCAGATTGAGAATGCCGTGCGTAACTGCGACGGAAGCGTGCTGCGGATTCCGCCCGGTTGCGAACGCGTTGGGCGAGTCAGTCGGAATCACGTAAATCTTTGGCATCGGGATGCTGGCGCGTGCGGTCAGCCGCTCCACCACGTCGTAAGCACGCGGTAGCTCCTCGCGTGTGACCGGCTGAGCGCTGTACATCGCCAGCGCGATCTTGTCGGAATAGAAGTAGCTGAAGAAGTTCATAGCCGCGGCGATGACAAAGGCGATCAGCGCGCCGTTCGTGCCGCCGAAGTATTCTCCGGCAAGGATCAGGATGAGGGTAAGTCCGGTAAGCAGAAGGGTGGTCTTGAGGGTGTTCACAACGACAGCTCCTGGCCGTAGCTGCTCGCTCGGGGCCTTTGCTACCTATTGGACGCCGTGACGAGGGGAAGGGTTCAAGGGCACCGGAGTGAGCTTCGGGACGGTCGAACGTGACGTAAGAGCAAGACCCCCTGGAGAATAACCGGCGTGCGCGATGCAGCGGGAGGCGCGCGCTCCACGTTTCGGGGGATTCTCTGCACCGGCAAGCTCTCTTCAAATTTCGATTGTGGGCAAGGGCGTATCGCAACTATAATCGCCCCCATGGCTTACGTTCCTGTTCACTTGCGTCCGGGTTTCAAGGGAACCGGCGCATCGATGCCTAAGAATTTCCAGACGCCAAAAGACGCAGCCGCGAGTGAACTGAAGGCTCTCGGATTCGTGGAAGGCGCAGGCGGGCAGTTGTACTACCCCGAGAAACATCCTCACGTTCACATCGGTATCGGGACCGATACGTTCATGGCCTACAGCGAAGGCGAGCAACACCTGGGCGGTTATGGAATCAGCATGTACAGAAACAAGGCCTTGCAGAAGGGCTACACGAATGGTGTGGCCAAGATGAAGGAGAATTACGGCGACGCTGTCGGAGCCAAGCTGTCTCAGGCGGTCGGTGTCCTGCAGCTTTTCGACAAGGGCTAATAACCGTACTGAAGCATCGAATTGCCGGGGGATCAGTTCCCATCCTGCCCGAGACGAAAACTAAAAGCTATCGCAATTCCAGAGTCGCGGTTCCCGGAGCCGCCAGGTGTCGCGAGCCTGCGAGAAGTCCGAGCGGCCCTGCAGCCACCTTAGCTCCCCTGCTTCTTCAATGCGCGTTTTAGCACCACTTCGAGCGCGGACTTCTGTTCCTTGTAGTCGGCGGCAGAGAGAGTCCCGGAAAGCTTCTCGCTCTCGATGGCGAACATCTCTTCCTTCAGAACCGTAAGTAGAGAAGCGTTGTGGGATGCGGCCGACGGCTGCGAAGCGGCGTACGCCGGAGCCGAATACACAGGCGCAACTGCCGATGCGGGAGCCGCGGGCGGTGCCGCAGTGCGGCGTGGAGGTGGTGTTGGGTAGACAGGGGGCATCGGAACCCTGGCGGGCGCAGCAGCCGCTCCAGCCGGCCTGCGTAGCAGGAATCCGGCGGCTCCAGCCAACGCCAGCGCCAGTCCGGCGAGAATCCACCACTTGTACTTGGTCAACGGATCGGGCGTGCCGATGGGCTGGCCGATACCTCCGCCCGGCCCGGTGCCGGGAGTGCTCGTGTCCTGCGAGCCGGTATTCGCGCTGGGCTGTTGGGACTGGTCTTCGCGGGGCATGGAGCCTGTCCCGGAGACGCTGGCGGACAATTCCTGGCCAGGCTGCACATTCTTGGCCAGCATGGTCTGGATGCCCGGATCCTGCTGCACAGACGTAAAGCCGGCGCCTTTGAACGCAATGCTTTTGGGAAGCAGGAAGGCGACATTGTCGGCGGGAATCACGACTTGA
>DASXGD010000514.1:0-11039 GCA_036489245.1 Occallatibacter sp.
CTCGACGAGCCGTTTTCCGGCCTCGATCCTCTGGTGCGCGATGAACTGATCGAAGGGCTGCTGGAACGCGCGCCGGAGACGACGATCTTTCTGTCGTCGCACGACCTGGCGGAAATCGAAAGCTTTTCCACTCATGTCGGATTTTTGGAGCAGGGAAAGCTCCTGTTCTCGGAGGAATTGACCGAGCTCAGCGATCGTTTTCGCGATGTGACCGTCACGCTCGAAGGCCCTTCGCCGCTGCCTGCACGCATTCCCGCTTCGTGGCTGCAGACGCAGGCTTCTGACAGCGTCATTCGCTTTGTGCACAGCGGCTACCGGCAGCAAGCTACTGAGCGCGAACTGGCACAGGTGTTTCCGTCGGCCCGGGACGTTTCGTTCGACCCCATGTCGTTGCGGGCGATCTTTCTGGCTATTGCCAAGTCCTCGCGCAATGGGCCGCCGGCTGCGGCGCCCGCCACAGAACCAGGGAGGATTGAAGCATGAAGCAGATACTGCACATCTTCGCCAAGGACGCGCGTCATCTGTGGCTTGAAATCCTGATCTCGGTCGGGCTGACAGCGGCCTTGGCAGCAACATCGCCTCATTTTTGGTCGCGAGGTGCGACGAGCTACGACCCTGCCGGGATGTTGGGTCACTTTTCGGTTAGTGATTCCTGGTTGCCTGGCTTGCTTGTCGTCCTGGTCCCACTCAGTTGGTGGATTCTCGTTTCGCCGCTCATTCATGAAGAGCGACTGGTCGGCGATCGCCAATTCTGGATCACCCGCCCCTACGAATGGAAACGACTACTCGCGGCGAAGATGCTCTTCATCGCTGCTTTTCTGTATTCGCCCCTCTTCCTTGCCCAATGTTTGGTGGTGGTGAGAGCGGGATTCAATCCGCTCAGCTATCTCCCGGGCATTCTCTATGACTTGTTCCTGATCACATGCGCCATCATTCTGCCGCTGATTGCGCTCGCAACCGTCACGCGCAATTTCGCCCGCATGACGCTGGCGATTCTTAGCGTGGTTATCTGTCTCGCCCTTATCTCGTGGCTGGCGTCGGCGTTCCCGGCTGCCCGCATCCCCACTCCCTTAGGCGATTCCCTCTCTCTTTTCCTTGTCATCTGCGGGTGCGTCTGCGTCGTCGTTCTGCAATATGCCGCGCGAAAAACCAGAAATTCGTGGAGCACCCTGGCGATAACCCTGGGAGTCGTGGCAGCCCTGGCATGCGCGGCTCCGGACCAGGCGCTTATGGGCCGAAGGTATCCCGCGGAGCAGGCTCCTGGTGTGGTCCTCGCCAACGCCAATGATCCAGGCGGCGGGGCCATCGTTTCGGTTGCGCGCGGTCCCCATGACGTCGTGATCAACGTCCCGATGCGCGTCTCGGGAATCCCATCCCGATCGATGATGATTACAGAAGCTCTGCGGGTAACGATCGAGTCGCCCGACGGCTCGCACTGGACGTCGTTCTGGCAGCCTACCTACGATCGGTTTTTAGCGGATAAGCTCCTGCCTGGGGAAAGAATCGCGCGTGCCGCTTTCACCATGCCGCGATCCCTGTATGAAAAGCTCAAGCCCGTGCCGCTTCACGTGCACATCACCCTCGCATTTGTGCGTGCCCGGGAGGGGGAGACAACCACCGTCTCGTTGCCGCTCGATGACTTTCAGGTTCCCGGATTTGGCATATGCACCCCGCAGACGGGCTTCTTCTATAAGCCGTATGAAATCGGCGGGATCGTCTGCCGCGCAGCCCTGCGTCAGCCTTCGCTCACCTTCGTTCGGGTTAACTGGTCCTACGATGATTGCCATGTCCCCACCGAGGAGCGTGGCAACGTCGATGGCGAGGCGTGGGTCGGATCACTCGCCCGCCCGCCGGCCGAATTCGCCATTGAGCCCATCTGGAGCGATGGGATTGGCTTTACCAATCAGGATCCCGGATATCGCTCCAATGAGCCACGGCACATCTGCCCGGGAACGCCCGCAACCTTTACCAGCTATCAGGCTGACGGGCGGACCCAGGCGGCGTTCGATATTTCCGGCTTCGTGCTGCCTGAGCTGAGTCAGGGTCAGATTAGAGTCATCACGACTCCCTGACCCCGCCCTTCAGTTCGTTCATTTGTGGCGGATGAACCTCCCGCTCTGCAACTCACTCATGGCCTGTCGCAGCTCGGCCTGGGTGTTCATGACGATCGGTCCGTACCACGCCACCGGCTCCTCCAGCGGCTTGCCGGAGACGAGCAGGAAGCGAATGCCTTCCGGACCGGCCTGCACCACGATTTCATCGCCGCGATCGAACAACACCAGCGAGTGGTTCTTCGCGTCGTACGCCGCGGGTGCATTCGGATCGACGGCCGATTCGGTCAGCACGGCCTTTGGGTCGGAGGCATCGCGAAATGTTCCCGCGCCGGCGAAGACGTAGGCGAACGCATTGCGGGTGGTCTCTACCTTGATGCGCTTGCGTTGGTTGGGCGGGACCGAGATATCGACATAGCGCGGGTCCGCAGCCACGCCTTCAACCGGCCCTCGCTTGCCCCAGAATTCGCCACAGATGATGCGCGCCTTGGTGCCGTCGTCGTCGGTCACCTCCGGGATGGCGCTCGACGGGATGTCCTGGTAGCGCGGATCGGTCATCTTCAGAGCCGCCGGCAGGTTCGCCCAAAGTTGGAACCCGTGCATGCGGCCATGGGCGTCGCCCTTCGGCATTTCCTGGTGGAGAATGCCGCTGCCGGCAGTCATCCACTGGACGTCTCCGGCAGTCATGCGGCCCTTGTTGCCCAGGCTGTCGCCATGCGCTACCTCGCCCGCCAGGACGTAGGTAATCGTCTCGATGCCGCGATGCGGATGCCACGGGAATCCCGCCAGGTAGTCCGCAGGTTTCTCATTGCGGAAGTCGTCCAGCAGCAGAAAGGGATCGAATTCCTTGGTCTTGCCGAAGCCGAAGGCCCGCTGCAGCTTGACGCCGGCGCCTTCGATCGTGGGTGTGGTTTGGATGATGTCCTTCACAGCGCGGAGAGACATTTGACCTCCTGATTTTGCCTTACAACTATTGGATTCACGAACCAGATATTCGTTGCAACAACTATCTTCCCGGCCTTGCCCGCGGCCTGGTTTTTGGCCCCGGCGCGCCGCTTCCGTGGTCGATGCCCGCCAAGCCGCCGGATCCTATTCCATTAAACGCCTGCGGGGTAATTTCCAAGGCGATAGTTGACAAGGAAACTTATATTAGATAGTCTCGAACCATGACGCACGTCGAGGAATTTCTCCGCGCGAACCAGTAAGGCCGGCGCCGCTCGAAACTGCGGGGCACCGATGAAGGCCATTGGCGCGGGCAGTTATTTCGCCGTTTCCGGGACCACCATCAGGAGAATCGCCCCTGGCGCCAGCTCGATATTGCGCTCGGTGCTGGTCAGCCTGGCACTGCATTGCGGGCCTCCCTGCGGTTCCAGCTTCATGTTCTTAAAGCCCAGCACAACTCCGGGGTGAATGCCGTGCGATGAGCGGCCTGGACTCTGCTTGGCATCGTAGCCATTGGTGTTCGCCGCAGTATCGGAAATTTGACGGGGGGCGCCCTGGAGTTCGGTAGGCATAGCATCGTGCGAATTCTTTAGCTGGTCCGGAGGCGCCATCACTCCGACGACCATCAGCTTCAGGGGCTGCTTGGCGTGGCCGGTGCAATCGGCGCTGTTGAATTCGAGCGAGAGCTCCGATGCGTTGGGGTTCTTGGACGAAGCCGCCGAGGTTACCGTGCCATAGATCGCCGCGTCCTGATCCAGCGTGCATCCCGGATAGACCATTCCAAACGCCGAATTCAGCCAGATCTTTTTGCCCGGCTTCAGGTGTGCGGCGTCCATCAGGTTTGTCACCTTGGCTCGAATCGTGGTGCTGACGGGAATATCCGTATCGCCGATCAACGCGCAGGACTGAGTCTGGCCCGCGTCACTGCCTGCGGGCTGCTGAGGGGCCGCGCTGGCCCGGGCCGACGCCGCGAAAACGAATGCGCCGGCACCCATGCCGATCGCAGCAATCTGAAGAATCATCCTGTGCCAATGCCGGTCTACGCGCATCATCCTCTCCCCTGAATCCGAAATCATCCGGAGTATACAGGGATCGCGCCACTCTGATCGCCCCCATCGACAGGGTTCGTTGTGGCTGCGTCATAACGCAGCACCTGGAAGGGAGAGCCGCGCCATCCATGGCTGAAAACTACTGTGTCTCCAAGCCCCACCAGGACGTTTCGCACCGACAATACACTGTGTGCCGACGTTGCGCACAAGTCTGCTGCATCGAAGAAAGTTATTTTCAGGGATTCGGAAATATGAGCACAATATCCACAGTTTTGTCAAGTTTTGCACTTGCGTCCACAGGCGGGGTAATCCTACATTCACATCAGTCGGTAACAAGTAGCGAATCGGAAAGAACATTTCCTGCCCAGCAGGAAGATGAAAGGTTCGATAGAAGTCGAAGATTGGGCCTCGCGGCGCGAGTCGCGGGATGCGAGATTCGAGGGAAGTCGGAAAACTCATCCTCGGCGTGGCATGGCGATGCGAAGTTCGGTAACAGTTGGAGTTTCGTCGCCGGCTGAGCAGCACGGCAGCCTTCAACCAAAGTCGGAGATCCTTCCTCGGCCAGGCCGAAGACAGAAATCCGAGAGAAGTTGGAAGCGAGGCGCGGTTCAGCAGGAGAGGCAACAACCAGCGGAATGCAGCAGACGAGCTGACGGCTTCGGTCGATAGCACGAAAGCTGAACGAAACTGGGTGTTCCATCGCCGGCTTGGCGGGAGAGAAAGCACTCGATGGAAGTCGGAGACTCTGTTCGCGGTCTAGACCGGGGACGAGTCACCGGGGAAATTGGGTGCCGGACCAAACGCCTGGCAGCAGGGGCAACGATCGATGGAGAGCGGAGATAGCGTCAGCGGCCTCGGCCGAAGATGCGGTCGCCGCAAGAAGTCGGAAGGCGCACCTACGGTTTAGCAGCAGATGTAATGGAAAATCGAATTCGGAGATTTCATAGCGGCCTGGCCGAGGTGAAGAATCCGAAAGAGATCAGAAGTTAGATCGAAGGCTTAGCTGGTAGACGGGATCGAAGATTGAGATTGAAGATTCATCGTCCGGTTATGCCGAATGGTGTTTGATCTGACAAGCTATGAGGTACCCGGAAAGCGCCAGAGGCCGCAAGGCTTCTGGCGTTTTCGATTTTGGGCCTCGGTTTTTGGGCCTGGACCTTCCCCACATCGGGAAACGGACAGAAGCGCGCCTGACGAAAGTCCAGAGTCCCCGGGGTTGCGGCCTCTAAAAGATCGGGCCGCTTTTTCCGAGCGGTGAATTGTAGTAGCGGACCCAGAAATCGTAACGCGCCTTGTCTGCCAGCGGCATTGGTCCCATGTGGGTGCCGAGTTCCATGGTCTCAGGCATTTTGGAATCGATCCTCGGCCAGGACGGCAAGCCGGGTCCGTTGGGCTCTCCTTTGGCGGCGAAATTCACCAGAAAAGAAGACGCCTGCTTCGCAAGAGTCCAATCTTCGTCCTGCCACGGGCGGTCAAGCTTGTTGAGGTTCAGGAAAAAATAAGGAATCTCGCCGGTGTGGAAGGCTCCGAACTCCGGGTGTTGCGGCCACGGAATGGCGTGGTCAAAGAAATAGGTGTACACCGGCTGGCGATGACTCTTCGCCCTGGCGGCGGCCCACAGGAACATGGAAACGCGGCTGCGCTCCTGGCCGCTCTTGGCCAGCGCGGCTTTTATGTCGTCCATCGTCGCCACCGGGTAGAGCTTTTCGAACTCGGCGGCCATGTCTCCATAGCGCTTCTGGTTCATCTGGCGATATTCGTCGAGCGAGGGAACGGGCGGGGTGAACATCGCGGAGTCGCCGGGCTGGTAGCCGGTGATCACCGCCACGTCGTTGTCGTTACCCTTGGCGCTCATGGCGTTCGGCGCTTCGGGCAGCACCCACCCGTCAACGACGGGAGCAAAACGGCTGTGACCGCCCCCTTTCGAGGGGTCAGGCATAAGGGCGTCAGCCGGCATGGCGCGTAATTCCTTGAGGGAGGCCGCATGGTGCTCGCCAGCGAAGTTCGCACCGGCAGCCTCTGCGGCGGCTCGGTCCGGCATGGGAAATCCCGTAATCCCCAGACCACTGTCGGCCTGAGCTCGCTGGAACAGCCCCGCGGCGAGGGGTGAGGCCACCAGGCAGCCCACGCTGGCGGCGCCGGCGGACTGGCCCCAGATTGTGATGTTGCCCGGGTCGCCGCCGAAGCGGGCGATATTGGCCTTCAACCAGGCGAGGGCGGCCATTTGATCGAGAAGGCCGTAGTTGCCCGAGCTGTGATGGTCCGACTCGGCCGAGAGATCGGGATGGGCGAGGAACCCGAAGACGCCGAGACGATAGTTGATGGTAACCAAGACAACGCCCCTGGCGGCCAGGTTCGCACCGTCGTAGACAGCGACGTCCCCCGCTCCCCCAGTGAATCCGCCGCCGTAGATATACATAATTACGGGCAGATTCGCGCCCGGCCGGGGCTCCCGTGTCCAGATATTCAGGAAGAGGCAGTCCTCGCTCACCTTGTTGTGCGTGAGGAATTCCTCGGTCCACGGCATGTGCATGGGCAACATGGTGTCAACGATGCCCTGCATGCAACTGGCGCCGAAGGCGTCGGCCTTACGCACTCCCTGCCACGCAGCCGGAGATTTCGGAGGGCGCCAGCGAAGGTCCCCAACCGGCGGAGCGGCATATGGGATTCCCTTGAACCCGGTGACGGTGGAGTTGGGTGCCGTGATTCCGGAAACCATGCCCTGCGCCGTCTGAACGGCCTGGGCGGTGAGGGATCCGGGTGAATGCGCCAGGATAGCCAGGACAAAAACAAGGTTGACTCTGTGCCTCATGAGATCCCCCGAAACGTCTACGCGCCGATATACCGGCATCATTTCCGGGATACCCGCGGCACGGTACGCAGTTTACGCCTTGGAAATGCGCACACCGCTCCTCATGCTGCACCGGGGCGGACCAGCCTCGCTTTTATTTGCTATTTGGGAGGGCTCCGAACACTCTGAGCAACCGGTTAATGCATGGCAGAAGCGCCCGGCCCCTGCCCCGGCCGGTTCTTGCTCAACATGAACGCCAGCAGGATCAGGCAAACCGACATCCACGACAGCTCGATATAGACGTCCTGGTATCCCTGCATCTGGGCTTGGGCATTGAGCTGGTTGTAGAGCGAAGCCAGGGCCCTTCCGGCGCCATTCGGATCGCCGAACGTATTGCCGAGAAATCCCTGGAGGGCATGTAAATGCTGCTGATATCCGGGCATCCCGGCCTGCATGTCCGATTGCAGGTGTTGCTGGTGCCACATGGCGCGGCTCGTCACCTGCGCATTGGTGATGGCAATCAGGATGCTCCCGCCGATATTGCGCGCAAAGTTGATCAGGCCCGCTACCTGGTTGCTTTCTTCCTTGGGCATGCCCACGTAGGCCGCGTTGGTGATCGATATGAAGCAGAAGGGCAGGGGCAGCATCTGGACCACGCGCAGCCACGAAGATTGCGCAAAGCTCATGTCCAGGCTGGTCACTGCGGCGGCATAGCGGAACGTGAAAGTGAACATGATGAACCCGCCGACGGCCAGCGTGCGCGCCGAAATCTTACTCGTGGCAATGCCGGCCAGGGGCATGACGATGACCAGCGCGATTCCGCCCGCCGTCAGGGCCAGGCCGGCGGTGGTGGCGTTATAGCCCAGCAGCTGCTGCATGAATTGCGGTTGCAAGACGGTATTGGCGTTCAGCACTCCGCCCACCAGCATCATCAGGAAACAACAGATGGCGAAGTTCCGGTAGCGGAACAGCCGGAGGTTGATGATCGGATTTTTGGCCCGCAACTCCCAGATCACCAAGCCCGCCATTCCGGCGATGAACAGGAAAGCAAACAGGCGGATGAAGCCGGATGCAAACCAGTCGTTTTCCTCACCCTTGTCGAGCATGATCTGCAAGCCGCCCATGGCAATGGTCAGAAAACTCAGGCCGAGATAATCCATCTTGGCCAGACGGGACCGGTCGGGCTTGATCCATGGCGGATCATCGACGAGCCGGGTCACCAGAACAAACGCCAGCAGGCCGACGGGAATGTTGATGAAGAAGATCCAGCGCCAGGAGAAGTTGTCGGTAATCCAGCCGCCGAGGGTGGGGCCGATGGAGGGCGCCAGCACGGCGACCAACCCGTAGAGAGCAAAAGCCTGGCCGCGCTTGTGGGGCTCGAACGAGTCGGCCATGATGGCCTGGGCCATGGGTTGAAGGCCGCCGCCCCCGGCTCCCTGCAGGATGCGAAAAAGCAGCAGCATAGTCAGCGAAGGCGCCGCACCGCAGAGAAAACTGGCCGTCGTGAAGATCACGATACAAAAGAGGAAAAAATCCTTGCGCCCCATCACATTGGACGCCCAGGCGCCCAACGGAAGTACGATGGCGTTCGCCACCAGGTAGCTCGTCAGTACCCAGGTTCCCTGGTCGGTGCTGGCTCCCAGGCTGCCGGCGATATGCGGCAGGGCCACGTTGGCGATGGAAGTGTCCAGCACTTCCATGAAGGCCGCAAGCGCCACGGTGGCGGCGATGAGCCAGGGATTGGTGCGCGGCTTCCACAGCGCCTGCACATCAGCCGGAATTGCCGGAGCTGCGCCGCGCGCAACTGTAGCCGCCCCTCCCGCACCTGCCGGTAAAGGTGAACTCAGCTCTGACAATCAATCTCTCCTGGGAAACCGCCGCTTGGGTGCGGAAATATTCTGCGCGCCACAGGTTAGCAGACGCGTGAGGCCGTTGCCGAGTCATGCCTCACGAAGGGAAAAACATCTTTACCTCACCTTAGATTCGCTTTACGGCTGGAGAGGTTCATGGATTGTGGAATGAGCCGCTTCCCGCCGATTTTATTCTCAGGTTGCGTGCGGGGTACGCCACCCAACCAGCGCGATGGCCAGGGCAATGGCCTGCATGGCCACAATAAAGGCTACGCACGCCGGCCATTTACCCCAGGCCCAGAACAGCCCAGGAACCACTCCCGCCGCTGTGCCGCCAAGGTAATAGCAGGTGAGGTAAAGGCCGGCAGCGGTGACTCGCGCTCCTGGCGGGGCCGCCACCCGGAGATGGCTTTGCGAAGCCGTCTGGGCGATGAAGACGCCGGTGGAAAGCAGGGTCAGGCCCGCGATCACAATCACGAGGGACGGAGCCAGCGTGAGCAGTACCCCGGCCATGGCGCATGCGATCGCCCCGCCCACCCCGGCGCGCAGCCCGATGCGCGTAATCAGGAGCCCCGCAGCAGGCGTTACCACCAACCCGATCAGGTAAACGAAAAACAGGGAACTCAGAGCCGTGGGGGAGAGAGAAAAAGGCGCCGCGCTCAGGTGAAAAGTAATCCAGGTAAACACGCCCACCAGGGCAAACAGCACGTTGAATCCCACCGCAAAAGTCGCAACCAGGCGGCGGCAGCGAAACAGTTCCTGAAC
Organism: Occallatibacter sp.; assembly: GCA_036489245.1. GTDB lineage: Bacteria > Acidobacteriota > Terriglobia > Terriglobales > Acidobacteriaceae > Telmatobacter. Next base: position 9,449 of record DASXGD010000514.1, read on the forward strand.
CTGGTAGGGAAAGGCCGGCAGCGCGACCTGTGTCGGTGGAGTCGATGCGCGCCGGCGGCCTTTGGGCAGCCACAGAGCTACCGCCCCGGCGCCGGCCAGTGAAACCGCTCCCAGGGTAAGGAAGCTTGCCCGCCAGTTGAACGCCTCGGCCAGGACGCCGCTGGTGATGCGTCCCAGAAAGCCGCCCAGCGCCGTCCCACTGACGTAGAAGCTCATGATAAGTGCGACCCGGTCAGCCGGCCATTCCTCGCCGATATATGTAACCACGACGGCGAAGATGCCGGGCAGGGTGATTCCCTCCAGAAATCGCCAGAAGATCAGCTCGCCGAGCGAGTGCGAGGTAGCAGCCAGCAACGTAGGAAGGGAAACGCCGATGAGCGACGCGACGATGACCCGCTTGCGGGATAGGCGCTCTGTCAAAGCGCCAAAAATCGGAGCGGAGATGGCGACCCCGAGCGTGGCCGCTGAAACGGTCAGGCTGACGCCGGTTTTCGAGGCGTGAAACACGTGCGCAAGCAGCGGAAGCAAGGGCTGGGTGCAATAGAGTTCGAGGAACGCGCATACGCCGCAAAGAACCACCGCCGCGGCGGCCCACCGGCTCGGGACCGGTCGATCGTGGGAGAGAACGTCCAAGCGTAAGAATATCGGACCCGCGCCGGCTCAAGATGATGCCGGACCGATCCCCATGGACTTCGTTCTGATTCGGAGCAGCGCGGCGTCTGAGCGAATGCTGATTACTTTTAAGTTCCATTCCGCTTTACAGGGATTGCAGACGGACGTGTTTTCGGGCATGTTGAGAATATCCGGATTTTTGAGTGGAAAGTGCGTTCGAATGTCAGCTCTGCAACCTCTGTCAGCTCTGCAACCTCGCGTTGGCTTTTTAATCCTGGGGCTCTCGTTGGCCGCTTCAGCCTTGGGTCAAGCTGCGGCCAATCCCGCTCCCGCGAGCTCCTTTGCCGGAGGCGACGCATCCATGCCGCCGGCGGCCGCGACTTCGGTCTCGTCCGATGCGCCGGCGATCCAGGTGCCCGTGACGATGAGTCCCGGGGTTCAGCTGCTGGGGAGTTTTAAGCCGTCCGACATCAAGTTCGACATCGAAAACCTCATCGAAGTCCTGCGCGATCGCCGGCACGAGGGCTGGGTGCTGGCGGCGTATCCCGACCCCAAAACGGGCCGGCCGCTGATCGGCGCAGGATTCAGTCTCGATCTGCCCGCCAGGGAGCACCTGCAGCACGATCCTCTGAATCCAATTCCATTTCTTGAGCCCTCGTCTGCCGAGCTCTGGTCGGCAGCCGGGCTGGATGCTCAACGGTTGCAACAGATCCTGGCCGATTATCAGGCTCGCCTCGACGCCTGGAGCACGAGAAAGTATCGCAGCCAGATCAAGACCTTGCCTCCGCAAATCAGCGACGACGAAGCGACGCAACTGTTGCGGATCGCGGCAATCCAGGCCATCAATAATGCCAAAGCCTACTGCCGGAATTTCGATCAGTTGAGCGGCTCGCAGCAGATGGCTCTCAGCCAGCTTGTTTACCAGATGGGCGTGAATCTGGAAGAGTTCAGTCAGTTCCTCGGACTAATCAACGGCGAC
>DASXGD010000541.1:0-3059 GCA_036489245.1 Occallatibacter sp.
AGGTGAACGCCGCCGCGTGACCACCGTGGGCGTCCGCCCACGGCCAGGGGCAAAGCTCGCATTGACCTCGGGTGAAACCCGTTTATGAGCGTGAGCAGCCCCGCCCCTCCGCAAGCTCGGATGAAGGCTGTCGGGACACCAAGCCCGCTTTGGGAGGCCCCGCGTTTCCCGGACAGCGGAATTGACGCTATTTCATGCCGCGAGCTGCCGGTTCAGGTACTCGTCGAGGACTTCTTGCGGAGTCCGGTACCCGAGCGCTGAGTGGAGACGAGTCCGATTGTACCGGAGCTCGATATACCGTGCAATATCCTCTCTTGCCTTCTTCCTTGTCGGGTAAGCAGTCCGGTGGACGCGCTCGACTTTCAGCGCGGCGTTGAACGATTCGGCGAGGCTGTTGTCGAAGCATATCCCGGTCCGGCCTGCCGACTGGCGGACCCCCAGCCGTTCCAGGACCGCGGCGAACTCGCCAGAAGTGTAGTTGCTGCCGCGATCAGAATGAAAGATGGCCTCATCGGGAAGGCTGAGATTGCGGGCGGCCATCTCGATAGCGGAGGTGATCAGCGGAGTGCGGTAATTGTCGTCCACCGCCCAGCCGGCCACCTTCCGTGTCGCGCAGTCGATGACGGTCGCGAGGTAAACCCATCCTTCCCATGTTGGTATATAGGTAATGTCGCCGACCATCTTGGCGCCGGGCACGCTGGCGCTGAAGTCGCGGTTTACCAGGTCAGGGATCGGGCCGGCCTGACCCCGCTGCGTGGTGGAGGGCCGCCACGGCCGCGGCTGGCAGGCCACCAGGCCCAGCTGGCGCATCAGGGCGCGGACCAGCTCCACCCCGGCCCGCACGCCCCAGCGGGCCAGCTGGGCCCACACCCGCCGGTGCCCGTAGGTGCTGTCGGAATCGTCGAAGGCCTTCCTGATCAGGAGCTTGAGTTCCTCCCGGCGTTTCGCTGTTGCACTTTCCGGCCGCGACCGCCATTCGTAATATCCTGACTTCGATACCTCCAGCCATGCGCACATCCGCGCGATTGCCGGAGCGGCCGGGCTGGTGGCGTACTCCGCATCGATGAACTCATACATATCGCTCACCGATGCTCCGCCGCGAAGTACGCCGCGGGTCGGGTGGCCCGGGGGAATCGCACCCCCGGGCTCCCGCAGATCCCGGCGTGACAGTCTCCCGTCACCGGGCTCTTCTCACCCATACCGCCAGTGCGCGGTAACCCACCGCCATTGCGCGAAAGTGGCCGGGTACTGGCTGGTCAGCCGCCCCCATGCCGCATGCGCTTTGGCGAAGGTCTTCAGCCGTTTGTATTTCTTCCGCAGCCAGCGCACCAGGTAACCGTTGATGCGCTTGAGCACCGGATACAGCGCCGAGCGGTAAAACGCCCCGTAATACTGCATCCAGCCCCGCACGATGGGATTGATCCACCGCGCGAGTTCGCCGAAGGTCCAGCCAGTGTGCTGGTGCAGCCGCCAGGACCGCACCACGGCACTGATCTTCTTCAGGGCATCCTTGCTGATCGCCGGGCCGAACCCGGTGAACACCGTTCCGTGCCTGGTGCGCATGCCCCGCGCCCGGAACGTGAACCCCAGGTAGGTGAACGACACATGCTCATGCGAGCCGCGCCGCGTGCCGTCCTGGCAGTACACGACCCTGGTTTTCTGCGGGTGCAGCCGCAGGCCGACCTGCTCCATCCGCTCGCCGATCGCCTGGGCGACCATGCGCGCCTGCCGCCCGGAGCGGCAGTGCACCACCGCGTCGTCGACGTATCGCTCGAACGGCACGGCAGGGAACTTCCGCGCCATCCACATGTCGAACGCGTAGTGCAAGAACAGGTTAGCCAGCACGGGCGATACCGCTGACCCTTGCGGGGTCCCGCGGTCTCGCGGTGCGATCGAGCCGCCGGGCATCTGCAATGGGGCAGCCAGCCACCGTTTCACATACAGAATGACCCAGGCGTCGGTGGTATTCGCCTCCACCGCTTTTACGATCCGGTCCCACGGCACACTGTCGAAGAATTTCTGGATGTCCAAGTCAATCACCCAGTCATGTCTCCAGCAGCGCTCCCGGCATTTCCCGGCCGCATCCAGTGCCGACCTGCCGGGCCGGTACCCGTAGGAGTCGTCATGGAATTTCGGCTCCACGACTTTCTCCAGCCGGGCCGCGACCACAGTTTGCGCGACTCTGTCCGCGACGGTGGGCACGCCGAGAATCCGGGTCCCCGCGCCATGCGCTTTCGGTATCTCCACCGCTTTCACCGGGGGCGGGAAGTAGCTGCCCGAGGACATCCGGTTCCAGATCTTATAGAGATTCCCCTTCAGATCGGCCTCGAAGTCCTCGATCGACTGCTCATCCACTCCCGGCGCGCCCTTATTGGCTCTCACTTTCAGCCAGGCGCCCCACACCTCCCGCTTCGATATCTCAAACGGCTTGCCTGCCGGTTCCTGCTCGCCCACGCGATTCCTCCCGGGCTATGCCTGGTTGATCTGATGCGCGAACCACGGATGAGCCGGCCCCTTCGCTCCGCCCCCACCGCATCAAGCAGGAGCCTCACCACTACTACGAGCCGGTCCGCCTGCGCGCCCCGCGACGGTACTCTGCCCCTTGCGCTTCATACGCTCGGGGAACTCCCTGCCGCCCGGCCCAGCCGGGCTGTGTCGGGGCGCGCTTTCCCACGTTCCGCACGAGAGCCGCAGATCAGGCTCACGCCGCCTCCACGCCGGGCACCACCTGGCCAGTAGGCGGGTGTCCGCCAGGCTCATCCCGGGCCCAAAAGTAACACCCGGTTTCGATGCCGCTTTATCCAATAACGACGCGTCAACAGCGAACCCCGTGACCGGGGCATTTAATGCAACGTCTTCCTGATCCCCACCTGACACCTCATGGGCGCCTTTTCCGTCTCGCTCACCACGACAGTCTCCAGCTAACGCAGCAGACGGCAGTTTGAAGCCTCCCCCCGCAGGGCGGCTCCGGAGGGCCAGCCATCCTCCATCTCCCGTGCAGCACCACGTTCAGCCACTTGCTACCTCATGCGGCCTCCCGTGTTCGTGGCACACCTTTT
>DASXGD010000542.1:0-9883 GCA_036489245.1 Occallatibacter sp.
GGGTGTTCTTTTTTGCCGGAGTTCAAAAGAGGGCAAAGGGCGTTGGCCGGTTACCCTCGGGACGAACTAGACGACCGAGACGTTCTCGGCCTGCCAGCCCTTGGGTCCCTTGGTAACTGTGAACTCAACGCGCTGACCTTCCTGAAGGGTGCGGAAGCCCTGCGACTTGATGGCGGTGTGATGGACGAAAACGTCCTCACCGTTATCGCGGCTCAGAAATCCAAAACCCTTGGCGTCGTTAAACCACTTGACTGTACCTTGTTCCATGATGTGTTACTCCTCTGCTGCTGATGTCACCGCTGAACGCAATGTTGGAAGTGTTTGCGAGTGGAGGGGTAACTCAATCAGGCAAGGGACTTCTAAATCGAATTCTACGATCGAATTAAGTATATCACGGTCGACGTGCAACCGCCTTGATTCTGCCGCTTCCGGTCGTCGGCGGGCCTGAGATGTCAGCGGCGATCTTTGCGGCCCGCCCAGAAGAAGAACAGGAAGGCAACGAACGAAAAGACAATCAAATGCCATGGTTTAAGCAGATCAATGAGAGATCCCATCGCTATCCTCATTTCAACGATCGAAGAAGCAGATTTTACCTGGTTTCTCGAGGTTGGCTAACTTCGCCGTGAGGTTCCGCCCGACTATACTGGGACCGAGGCGCTTGAAAGATATGAGATTAATTGCATCCTTGACGCTGGCCTTGCTCTTCGTCTCCGGCGCGCTCGCCGAGGCCGGCCAGTTCGGGACCGTCGTGAATTGGGAAGCCCTGCCATACTCCCAGAGCGTCAAGATCACCCAGAATCAGGTTTTCTACACGATTCACCTCGGAGACGTTCACTACCGGATCACGAGGAGAAGCCCAAAGGCTGAATTGAATATCGGTCAGCAAGTAGACTGCCGGGTAGAAGGGAACAACATGTTCGTCCGCTATGCCAAGGGCAAGGAAGTGAAGTATGACATCGTGGGCACGGATGGCGAGACGGGGTCGGCAACGCGCTGACAGGACACGACCGCATCTAAAGCTTTTCGAGGTTGGCGAACTTCTCCATAAGCTTCTTCATGCCGTGGCGGGCAAACATCACGGTCAGCTTGGCGTCTTCCCCATCGCCTTCACGCAAAAGGATCGTGCCCTCGCCGTACTTGCTGTGGCGGACGCGCTCGCCCTTCTTCAAGCCGATGGAACCCCTCGGCGGGGGAATGTCCATGGCGGGACGGGCAAAGGAGGCCGGCTTGAGGGCGCCCGGCTTGCCGCCGAAGAAGCGCGCAATGTTGTCAATTGAGCCGCCGCCCTCCGGGCCTTTACCTTTTGGAGGCGAGGCGGTCCGGTGTGCGGACCGCGGCGCGTCCTGGTTCTCATCTTCGTAGTTAAAATGACGCCCATCGAACTCGTTGTCCGATGCGGAACGGCGTCCGGCTCCGTATCCAGACCCATAGCGCGAACCATAGCCCCCGTAGCTGGCCGCGGAGCCTGCGTAGGCCCAAGCCGGCGCGCGTGTGGTGCCCAGGTTTTCGATCAGTTGATTGGGCACCTCTTCGAGGAACCGCGAGGGGATGCTCATCTCCGGGGCATCGTTGCCGTAGCGGCGGCGGAAGTTGGCGCGGGTGAGGATGAGCGTGTTCATAGCCCGCGTCATGCCGACGTAGCAGAGGCGGCGCTCCTCTTCCAGTTCCTCGGGATTATTGAGGGTGCGGGAGTGAGGAAAGAGGCCCTCTTCAAGGCCGGCCAGGAACACCAGCGGGAATTCCAGCCCCTTGGCGGAGTGCAGGGTCATGAGCGTAACCCGTGCGCTGGGATCGTACTGGTCGGCATCGGAGGCAAGAGCGGCGTGGTCGAGGAAGTCGGCGAGGGTTTCGCCGCGGACCTCGGCATCATGGGCGGCATTGGCGAGCTCCTTCAGGTTTTCAATGCGGCTGAAGGCTTCGGGGGTGGCTTCGGTTTCGAGCGCCTTGATGTAGCCGGTGCGGTCGATGATGAACTTGATCAATTCAGGAAGAGTAGCCGGGTCGCCTGGCTTGCGAAAGGGTTTTTCCTGGTTTTGGTTGGGGCCGGTGGGAGACTCGGCTTCCACCCCAGGTCCCAAAGTCGGAACCTCCTTATCTGACTCCTTCGGCGCCTTGGGCATTTTGAGGAAGGGGCGCCTGGGGGCTTCGATGAATGGGTTGAAGCTGGCCGCATCGAGCAGGGGTAGCTGATCGGCGTTCCCGCCGAAGTTGAAATCCGAAGCGGCGGCGGATTCGAGGGCGCCGGCGACGGCCTGTTGTTCTTCGGAATCGGGAGAAGAGGCGCCAAATGCGAATCCCGCGTCGCCTGCCTCAGCATCCGATTCGGCGACATCGGCGGAGAGCTTGCCGGCGAAGTCGGGGTCCATCATGGCCTGTGCATCGAGGATCAACTGGCGGAAAGAGTCGAGCGCCATCAGGGCCCGCGTGGCGATCAGCCTGTTGTTGATGGCGGCGCCGAGCGCGTCCCAGGTGGAACTGCCGGTTTCGAGGGCGAGCCGTTCGAGGGTGGCCAGGGTGGTGGCGCCGATGCCCCGGACGGGCGTGTTGATGACGCGATTCAGCGCCATCGAATCGTGCGGATTGCGCACCAGGCGAAGGTAGGCCAGCACGTCCTTGATCTCGGCGCGCTCGTAGAAACTGAATCCGCCCACCATGGAGTACTTGATGTTGTAGCGGCGCAGCGCTTCTTCGACGAGGCGTGATTGAGAGTTGGTGCGGTAAAGAACGGCACAATGCCCTTCATCGCCTGACTCGACGGCTTCGCGGAGGTATTTCTGGACGCGGTCGGCAATGAAGAGGGCCTCGTTTTCGCCGTCGGGTGCCTCGTAGTAGCCGATGAGCGAGCCGCCCTGACGATCGGTCCAGAGCTTCTTGCCCTTGCGGCGGATGTTGTTGGACACCACCGCGCCGGCGGCCTCGAGAATGTTCTGCGTGGAGCGGTAGTTTTGTTCGAGGCGCACGATGCGCGCGTTGGGAAAATCCTTCTCGAACTCGAGGATGTTGCGGATATCCGCGCCCCGCCAGGAATAGATGCTCTGGTCCTCGTCGCCTACGGCGCAGACGTTTTTGTGCTCGCCGGCGAGCAGTTTCATCAGCTCGTACTGGGGTCGGTTGGTGTCTTGGTACTCGTCGACGAGGAGGTAGCGGTAGCGGCGCTGGTAGCGCTCGCGGGTTTCCGCCGACACCTTGAGGAGGCGCACGGCTTCGAGCAGAAGGTCGTCGAAGTCCATGGCGTTGTTCTTGCGCAGCTCGGCGGTGTACTGCTTGTAGATGTGGGCGATGCGTTCGCCGTTAGGATCCTTGGATCCTAGATAGTAGTCCTGCGGATCGACCATGTGGTTCTTGGCCCAGGAGATGCGGCCGAGCACGGTGCGCGGGGTGAGCTGCTTGATGTCGAGCCCCATACGGCGCATGATCTGCTTGACGATCGCGGCCTGGTCGTTCTCGTCGTAGATGGCGAACGAACGCGTGAGTCCGACGCCTTTGACCTTCAGCGCCTCGATGTCGCGGCGCAGCATGCGCACGCACAGTGAATGGAAGGTGGCGATCAGCGGCTTGGCGAGGGAGGTGTGGCCGAGCAGTTTGTTGACCCGCTCCGCCATTTCGCTGGCCGCCTTGTTGGTGAAGGTGACGGCAAGGATCGAATCCGGCGCCACGCCTTTTTCCTCGATAAGCCAGGCGATGCGGCTGGTGATGACGCGGGTTTTGCCTGAGCCCGCCCCTGCCAGGATAAGCAGGGGGCCTTCGGTTGCCTCAACGGCGGCGCGTTGTTCAGGATTCAATTTAGCGATGAGCGACTGCGACAAAGCGGCGTCCGGAGGAAGGATCCTGATTCTAGTTTACCCGGATCACGAGTGGCGCGCTGAGCGGACGCAGAGCTGTTCAGGCACGGAGCCAGTAGAGGAGCACTGCCGTCAGCAGCAATACCGACGCAAGCAGCACAATGGGGACGTTCAAGTCGAAGACCGCGAGCCGGGAACCGATGCGGAGGCGAACGGGCCGCATGCCGTTGGGGTCGTGCAGGGTACCCCCGTAGAGAGGGCGCGCGCAAACGGCCACCAGAAAACCGGCGAGGGAGGTGCCGGTCAGAAGTGCCGCGAGATAGAAACGGGCGTGGAACGCCACACCCGGGCACCAGAGCAGGGCCAGTTCGATGGCGGCGGCGGGGAGAAGCGTAAAGACCTGCTGCACCAGATGAAATCGCGCATGGCCGGGCCATAGAGGGTTGGTGGCGTGGGTGTGGTTGAGGTCGATGAAAACCGGCATGATGCCCTGGCCGGCGGCGATAGCGCTCACAATCGCCCGGGCGAAAAACGCGGCGGTCATTCAGCGGCAGCCCCGAAATTTCTCCTGAGCGTCGCTTTCTTGCGTCGTCTCAGGCCTCCAACGCCTCATCCGAATCCCCGCCCACTTCATCGCCTCCCTCAACCGAGATGCGGAGGGACTTCAAGAAATTGAGGTCGTTCTGCGTGAAAGTGCCATCGTCTGCGAGGACGTCCTCGTCAGATCCTTCCTTGGCCGAGACCTCGTTGAGGCCAATAGTAGCTTCCAGCATGAGGAGCACGTCGAAGCCGTGCTTGCGGATGTCCTGCACCACTCCGGCGATTTGCTCGCTTTCAATGACCGATTCGTGGATGGCCTCTCCCAGTTGTTGGATGAGTTCGCGCAGGCGAGATGTCACGATGTGTACCTCCGGGCTGCGACCGGCGCGGAAGGTGCGCTGGGAGCGGCATGGAATTTATATACCTTACGTGCGTCGCGGCCTTACGGCAACTGCGCTGGATCAAAGAGAGGTATGACGTCCGACGCGTTCCGCCGCTGATACCATCATAGTCGGGAATGAAACCGCAGACCATCGGCCGGGTACTGGGGATCGGCATGCGCGTTGCAGGGCGCATGGCCGGACAGCGGCTTGTGGGGAATGCCCAGACTGGGGTTGCCCGTCCCATGACCATCGAGGGCGTGAGCGCACCGTCCGGTGTGCGGGGGACGGGTAAAACGGCGGGGCGGGCGACGGGCAGCCTGGCGCGCGGGGTTGGCGGGTTTCTGCGCCCATTCGGCCGCCTGGGAAGCATCCTCTTTCTCGAAGTTGCGGGGCTTTTTTTCTTCGTCTTTGTGCTGGTGTTCGGGCAGACGATGTGGCGCGCCCGGGCCAGCTACCTGCACGGGCCCGATCATGAGAAGTTTCTCGTGGGGACCGGGCTGATGCTGGTGTTTCTGTACCTGAGCGTCAGCTCGTTCTGGCGTGCGCGGCGGAAGTAGCAATCGATCTTTTGCGGCAGGCGGAGCTCAACGATTTTTCGTTGAGAGAAAAAGGGACGCCGGGAAAAACCAATGTGACGCAAATTGGGTCATTGGTAACCGATCCCAGCGTTCTGTCGGCGGTTTGATTTAGCGAAACTTGAATGTTTCCAGTATCATGGTAGTTGCCCATTGGCAGGTTTGGAGGTGGGAACTCTTTGGCAGAGGTTCGCGTTCAGGAAGGCGAGCCGCTCGAGAATGCGCTACGCCGGTTCAAGCGAAAGGTGCAGCAGGAGGACATCATCAAGGAAGTGAAGCGTCACTCCTACTATCTGAAGCCCGGTGAAAAGCGCCGCGTCAAGGCCGCCTTGGCACGCAAGCGGAATCGCAAGAAGGCTCGCAAAGAGCAGGACTAAACAAGCCCGGAGATACTCCGGTGTTGAAGCAGGCAGGTTCTTCATCGAGGCGGCGGTTAAGCCGCCCGGTGGGAATGCAAGAGCCGAAACCTCGTGGATTGACTGCCCCGTTTCTTCCCCGCCGCAAAACAGAACCTAGAAACGGCCGGTGCGGGCATTCACGAAGGAAGGAAACTAAGCGCCGGCGCGTGACCGGCGCGCTTCAGTCTTCTATTGGTTTTACAGAAGACGAGTTTCGCCGCCAGATCTAACGCGGCCCGGGCCCTTGAGATCAACGTACGTGCAGGGAAACGGACCGGCAGATCCAGAGGTCATGGCCGATTTGGGCAGTCCCTGCTGTGGGGAAGCCGGCCATGGAATTCACAGATAAGGTATTGAAGTGTATTGATTGCGGGTCCGAATTCATCTTTACTGCGGGCGAGCAGCTCTTTTTCCACGACAAGGATTTCAAGAACGACCCCAAGCGCTGTAAACAGTGCAAGGCGAAACGCGCCAATGGGGGACCCAGGGTCCGGGCGGAAACCCGAACCAAGTGCTCGGCGTGCGGAACGGAGACCACGGTTCCGTTTCGTCCCACGCAGGGTCGTCCAGTTCTGTGCCGATCCTGCTTCCAGAAGGTCCAGCCCGCCGTGGTGTCGTCTCCGCCGTCGCCCGCGCCCGGAGCAGCGCCTCGATCGACCTAAAACTGAACGCTTAAGCCATTTACGATCATAAGGTTGGCGGTGGTGGCCCGGAGGAACGAGGGGCGGTGGGGGCTGGCGCCTAAATTGACTTCTTCAGTGCGCGATGCCCGATATCGCGGCGGTAATACATTCCCTCAAACCGGATTTCGTCCAAAGCCCGGTAAGCCTTCTGGAGGGCTTCCTCGAGGGAAGGGGCTGCCGCTGCAGCCGCAAGGACCCGGCCTCCGGACGTAACCACCTGCCCTCCGGCCTGGGTTGTACCGGCGTGAAAGACCTCCACGCCGGGAATGCGAGCCGCGGCTTCCAGCCCGGCGATAGGGAATCCCGTCTTGAACATTGCCGGATAACCGGCGGAACTCGCCACCACGCAAGCCGAGGCTCCGGGGCTCCAGCGAAGCTCGGTATCGGAGAGCTTGCCGTCGACGCAGGCCTCGATGGCATCGACGAGGTCGCTGTCCAGCCGCATGAGGATGGCCTGGGTCTCCGGATCACCAAAGCGGGCATTGAATTCCAGCACCTGAGGTCCGCGCGCGGTCATCATCAGGCCGCAGTAGAGGACGCCCGTGAAGGGGGTTTCCTCCTCCGCCATTCCCTGCACGGTGGGCTGAGCGATGTGGTGCAGAATCCATTCCGTCATTCCGGGATCGAGCATGGCGTCGGTCGAGTAAACGCCCATTCCGCCGGTATTGGGGCCGGTGTCGCCTTCGCCAATACGCTTGTGATCCTGGGCCGGCACAAGCGGCGCCACATGCTTGCCGTCGGTGAGGCACAGGAAGCTGATTTCGTCGCCTTCGAGGAACTCTTCAAGCACGACCTGCCGCTCGGCCGAACCAAGCAGAGATCCCGTAAACAGGCTTCCCGCGGCCTCAACCGCGGCGCGATGGGACTGGCAGATGATGACGCCTTTGCCGGCGGCCAGTCCATCCGCCTTGACCACGATCGGGGGATGGAAGATGTCGAGCGCCTTATCCAACTCGTCGGGGCTTGCGCATACCGCGTAATTGGCGGTCGGAATGTTGTGCCGTTGCAGGAAGCGCTTGGCAAAGCCCTTGCTGCTCTCGAGCATAGCGGCCTGACGGGTGGGCCCGAAGACGCGGTAACCGAGCGCGTGGAGCGCGTCGACGATGCCCAGCGAGAGCGGCAACTCCGGTCCAACGATGGTCAGGTCGGGCCGCTCGGCAGAGGCGACAGCGATCATGGAGTCGATATTTTTCAAGTCGGCGGGAACGCAGCGGGCGATGCGCTCCATGCCGCCGTTGCCCGGCGCGCACACCAGATCGGTTACCCGCTCGCTTTTCTTGACCGCCCATGCCAGCGCATGTTCGCGCCCCCCAGACCCAAGGATAAGGACCTTCATTCGAATCGCCTCGTGCGGCTCCGGTACATGCCGGTAGTCTCTAGCGCTATGGTCGGCAATCGGACCCGGGAAGTCAATCGCGGGAGCCGTCGATGGTCACGTTACCTCCTATACTGGCGAGTGAGTTAACAAGTCGAACCCCGGCAGCCTGTCTTTGGAGCCATGACTGAAAACCGGATCAAGCCGTATCTTGAACAAGCCGCCGAGCAGGAGCGCCGCGCGCATCAGCAGCGGCTCTATCGGCGCAACCAGGTCTTCGGGCTGTTGATCATCGCGGCGGCGATTGTCGTGTGGTGGCTGTTTCACACCAATCCCCGTTGGCTGTTTCCGGCCGGCTGGTGGCGCCCGTGAGTCCTTCGCGGAGTCCTTCGCGGACGGCGGGCGTTTTGGGTTCGAGTCCTGAGCCGGTCGCGGTGCTGATTCTGGGACCCACGGGAAGTGGAAAAACAGCGCTATCGATGGCCCTGGCGGAGCGGTTCAAGGGCGAGATTGTCAGCTGCGATTCGGTAGCGGTGTATCGCGGCATGGAACTAGGCACAGCCAAGCCGTCGGCTGCGGAGCGGGCGCGCGTTCCGCATCATCTGATCGATGTTGCGGACCCGGATGAGCCGTTCACTGCCGGCGACTACAGCCGGGCCTCGCGCGTGGCGCTCAAGGAGATCTCCGCGAGGGGCTGTTTGCCGATCGTGACGGGCGGAACGGGCTTGTATTTGCGTGCTCTGACCGAAGGCCTTTTCAACGGGCCCGAGCGGCAGGAAGCGTTGCGGGAGCGGTTGAGGCAGAGCAAGGCAAGGCATGGAGCCAGCTGGCTGCACCGCTTGCTGGCGCGACTCGATGCGCCGTCGGCGGGGCGCATTCACGCCAACGATACGGCCAAGCTGATTCGCGCAATTGAAGTATGCGTGGCTGGACGGCGGCCCCTGTCGCAAGTACTGGCACGCCACCCGCTGACCGGGTTCCGGCTATTGCGAGTGGGATTGAATCCGGCGCGGAAGGAGCTGTATGAGCGGCTGAATGAGCGTTGTGCGGCGATGTTTGCCGCCGGCCTCGTGGAGGAGACGCGCGTCCTGCTGAAGCGCTTTGGGCATGTGAAAGCGCTCGACTCGCTTGGCTACCGCCAATCACTTGCCGTCCAGGCAGGGACCTTGAGTGTCGAGGCGGCAATAAAAGAGGCCCAGCAGGGTCATCGCAATTATGCCAAGCGCCAGATGACCTGGTTCCGGCGCGAGCCGGATGTACGCTGGATCGAGGGTTTCGGGGACAAGCCGGAAACGCTTCGCGCGGCGGCGGCGCTGGTCGGGAAGGCTTTCGAATAAGCTCTGCGCTGAAAGCCCGATCCGGATCGTCGGCGCTGTCGGCCTGCACCGGTCCTTTAAACTGGACCGTGGCATGAGGCGTTCGCCGACGACAATGAGCGCTTCGGAACGGAGCTGTTTTGGCAGAGACAGTGTATGACGTGGCAATCATCGGCAGCGGACCGGCCGGGTACACGGCCGCGATTCGTGCCGGGGAATACGGCCTTAAAGTGGCGCTGATCGAGAGCGAGCCGGTGCTGGGCGGCACCTGCCTGCACGTGGGCTGCATTCCGACCAAGGCGCTGCTGTTCAACGCCGAAATCTGGGACCACCTGAAACATGCGGCCGATTATGGCATCGCCGGCATCGGCACACCGCAATTGGATTGGGCCGCGGTGCAGAAACGCAAGAATGCCATCGTTACAAGGCACACCAAGGGCCTGGAGTTCCTGATGAAGAAAAACAAGGTGACCACGATCTCGGGCTATGGCAGGCTCACTGGTCCCGCCAAAGACGGGGTACACGCGGTCGAATTGAGGAGTACCGGCGGCGAGGTGTCGCAAGTTCAGGCAAAGAACATCATCCTGGCGACTGGTTCGTATGCGCGAACTCTGTTTGAACAGAAGCCGGACGACCGCATCCTCACCAACATTGAAATCCTGGCGCTCGACCAGCCACCCAAGTCGCTAATCGTGATTGGCGCGGGGGCGGTGGGTGTTGAGTTCGCTTCGATCTTTCGCAGCTTTGGCACCGAGATCACCATCGTCGAGTTTCTGCCCCGCGCGGTTCCGGTCGAGGACGAGGAAATCTCCAAAGAACTGACGCGGTTGTTCAAGAAGCGCGGCATCGACATGAACGTGGGCTCCAAGGTGGAGCGGATCGAGAAGACCG
>DASXGD010000032.1:0-11587 GCA_036489245.1 Occallatibacter sp.
CTCATTCACCAGGACCAGGTCTGAAACACGAATGTGCCCGAAGTGCACGCCGAAGGGGTTCACCCAGAAATGATCGTGCAGTTCCGGATCGCGCGCGGTGATGTGCCCGGCAACTCCTTCGCTGAAGCCGAACTTTGCAAACAGCCGGAAGGCGGAGGCTAGGCGCTGTTTGCGGTGCAGCCGTTCTTCGGCAACGGTGTCGAATGTGGGCAGTTCGGGAGTCCAGCTAATCTTAACGTCGGCTTGGAGAGTTTTCGGCGTCATGAGAACCTCGATCGTATTGTTCAAATCGGCTTGACCAGCTGCGGCTCGGCTTCACGATCAGGATTGCAGGGAAGATCAATGACAAATGCGGCGCCGGGCGCAGACCCGTTGCCATCCGGCGAATTGACGGTAATCGTTCCCCCATGCCTCTCAATGATCTCCCGGGTGACCCAAAGACCGAGGCCGGTCCCGATATCCTTTTTTGTGGTGAAAAACGGCTCGAAGATCCGGGCGCGATGCTCTGGAGCAACGCCGGGGCCGTCGTCCTCGATCACCAGTTGAATTCTGCTGCCGTTATGGTTCTCCACGCATTGCAACCGCAGGCAGATCTTGCCATTGGGGGATACGGCATCGACGGCATTTGACACCAGGTTGGAGACGACCTGCTTCAGTTCACCCGGGACGCCCAGCACGGAGGGGCATTGGCCGAAGACCTGTTGAACGTGAATGTTCTTGGAACTTAGTTTGTTGGAGTAGAGCCGTAGAACGGATTCAATGAGGGGCGGAAGCTCGACCTGTCGCGCCTCGTTCGACTCGCGGTAGAACCCCAGGGTCTGGCGTGTAATGTGCGCGACGCGCTCCAACTCCTGTTCCGCGATGCTCAGGCTCTTTACGATTTCGGGAGATGCGCCGGGGCTTGCCTTGGCGAGGTAGATGAGATTGTTCACCGCTTCGAGAGGGTTATTGATCTCGTGGGCCACTGTTGCCGAAAGACGCGCCGCCGCCGCCAGCTTTTCACTCTTGCGCAGCAGGTCCTGGGTTTTTCGTTCGTTCGTTACATCGCGAAAGACGAGGACCACGCCGATCAGTTTTCCCTTGTCGTCGCGGATAGGCGCGGCGCTGTCTTCGATGGGTATGAGACGGCCATCGGCGTGCTTGAGAACACTGTGGTTGGCCAGACCGACGACCTTACCCTCCTGCACCACTTTTGTCACCGGATCCTGCGATGTTGCTCCGGTTAATTCATTGAAGATGGCAAGGACACTTGAAATGTCGCGGCCTTTGGCGCGGGCGAACGTGGTTCCGATCAGAGACTCGGCGATGGGATTCATAAAGGAGATTTTGCCGGATTCGTCGGTCACGATTACGGCATCGCCGATACTGGTCAGGGTGACGTGGAGCCATTCCTCGCGCTCGTGAATCTCGCGGGCATGTTTCTCGCGCAGAGCCATTTCGCGCAGGATGTAATAGGCCAGCAAAACCAGGCCGATGGTGGCCAGAAGGCTGGCAATATAGATACTTCTGATGGTGCGGCCGACACTCGCGTGATACTGAGCGTTGCGGGCCGACTCCTGGGCTGCCTCCCGCTGTTCTACCTGGTCTATGACCTCACGGAAGTGTTCCATCGTGAGGAGCCCGTAATGAGAAAGGACCAATGCCCGAGCATCGTCTTCCTGGCCTGACCGATACAGTTTGATGGTCTGGGCGATCTCGCCCATCTTCACCTGCCCAAGGGCTCGCAGTTCGACGATCAAAGCTTGATCTTGCGGCCTGGAATCAGTCAGGCGCATTAATTCGTTGAACTGGGAATCGATCTGTACGCGGGCATGATCGTAAGGCACGAGGTAGCGAGGATCGCCGGTATACAAGAAGCCGCGCTGGCCGGTCTCGGCGTCTTTCAGCAGCGATTCGGTCTTTTCGAGCTCGAGCAGGAGGCGGTGCGAATCGCTGAGCCGGTTCTGGCTCTCGATTTGCTGCCCGACCTGGCGGCGCGTAAGGAAGCCATTGCCGATCAACACGATCAGCAGTGCGGCAAATCCGGCGATGATGCTGAAGCGCTTGTAACGGTTCTGCATGGAATGCCGTGCCGGTTGTAAGATACCCTTCCAGGTGATTCTGGCTCCGGATCAATCGCGGAATCGTTCGGTCCGAGACTTGGGCTTCCCAAGCCGGAAGCCCTTCCAACAACGAAATTATAGCCTGATCGTCTATCGCGAGGTCGATAAGTCCGCCAAGCGACACCGACGAATGTCGCCGGGCCTCCAACACCTTCCAGGCGGGGACCTGTCAGTACGCCGCAATCCCCGTGATGTGCTGGCCCAGGATCAGGGCGTGGATGTCGTGGGTACCTTCGTAGGTCTTCACGGATTCGAGGTTCATCATGTGCCGCATGATGGGGTAGTCCTCGGTGATGCCGTTGGCGCCGAGGATGTCGCGGGCCATGCGCGCAGTTTCGAGTGCCATCCAGACGTTGTTTCGCTTGGCCATGGAGATGTGCTCGTGGCCGACCTTGCCGGCGTCCTTCAAGCGGCCCACGTGAAGCGACAGCAGCTGGGCCTTGGAAATTTCGCTGATCATCCAAACCAGTTTTTCCTGGATGAGCTGATGGCTGGCGATGGGCTGATTGTGAAATTGCTTCCTTGTCTTGGAGTATTGCAGTGCCGTGTCATAACAGGACATGGCCGCGCCGATAGCGCCCCAGCTGATGCCGTAGCGCGCCTGGTTGAGGCACATCAGCGGGCTCTTGAGTCCGCCTGAGCCGGGCAAGAGGTTGGCCGCCGGGACATGGACATCCTGGAGCGAAAGGCCGCTGGTGATGGAGGCGCGGAGCGACCATTTGCCGTGGACCTCGAAGGCGCGAAAACCGGGGCGATCGGTCTCGACGAGGAAGCCACGGACCCGGCCGTCTTCATCGTCGACCCTGGCCCAGATCACGGCGACATCGGCGATGTTGCCGGAGGTGATCCACATCTTTTCGCCGTTGAGAATGTATTCGTTTCCGGACTTGCGGGCGGTGGTGGTCATTCCTCCCGGATTGGACCCGAAGCCGGGCTCGGTCAATCCAAAGCAGCCCAGCTTTACGCCCGTGGCGAGAGCAGGCAGCCAGGTGTTCTTCTGCTCGTCGGAGCCGAAGGTGTAGATGGGATACATAACCAGCGCGGACTGCACGCTGACGAAGCTGCGAAAGCCGGAGTCGCCGCGTTCCAGTTCCTGCATGACCAGGCCGTACTCCACATTGGACATGCCGGCGCAGCCGTAGCCCTCCAGGTTGGCTCCGAAGAACCCGAGCTCCCCCATCACGGGAATGAGTTCGCGCGGAAAGCGCTCGGTGCGGAAACATTCCTCGATGATCGGGACGAGGTTGTCCTCGACAAAATCGCGCGCCGTGCGGCGGACCAGCAACTCATCCTCGCTGAAGTAAGAATCAAGATGAAGAAAGTCAACGCCCTGGAATTTAAAGCCCATGGTGCACCGTCCATTTCTGGGGAAGGTTGAAACAGCAAGGCTAGCAGACGGTGGGCGCCTGAGGAAACAGACATGGCTATCGGTTGTCGCTGCGGCAGACAATGAGCCTCACGCCGCCCGCCTGGCCCGCTGCTCGAGCAGGTGCAGCAGGTCGAGTTCTTCCTCTTCCAGGGCATGGGAGGATTTCGGCAGTTCCTTCTTCACCCGGGCTTCGAAGGTCTTCAGCATTTCGCCGCCCATGTAGCTGTCGATCACGGCGGGGTGCACGTAACATTTGCGGCAAACAGAAGGTGTGTTCCCTAACTGTTCGGCAACCTGCTTTACGGCCTGCACCACATTCTTTTTGGCCTCGGTTTGCGAATCAAATGTAGCGACCTCGCGCAGCAGGGTGCAGGCCAGCACGGTACCGGCCCAGGTTCGGAAGTCTTTTGCGGTAAATGGCTGATCGCTGATGGAGCGCAGGTACTCATTGACGTCGGCGGAATCGATGGAGTGATGTGAGCCATCCTGATCGACGTATTGAAAGAGCTCGTAGCCGGGAATGTCCTGGCACTGTTTGACGATCTTCGCGAGACGGCGGTCCTTGAGGTCGACGTCGTGCAGCTTGCCGCTCTTGCCCTTGAACTTGAAGCGGACGGTCGAGCCATCGACGTCGACATGCTTGTTGCGCATGGTGGTGAGTCCATAGGAGTGGTTTTCGCGGGCGTACTCCTCGTTGCCCACGCGAATGAACGTGGTCTCGAGCAGGCGCACGATGGCGGCGAGGACTTTTTCGCGCGGCAGGCCCGTCAAGGCGAGATCGCGTTCGACGTGTTCGCGGATTGCAGGCAAGGCTTCGCCGAAGGCGCGCATGCGGTCGTACTTGTTCTCGTCGCGAACCTCGCGCCAGCGGGGATGGTAGAGGCTCTGTTTCCGGTGGCGGGCATCGCGGCCGCTGGCCTGCATGTGCCCGTTGGCGCTGGGACAGATCCAGACCTCGGTCCACGCTGGAGGAATGACCAGAGACTCGATGCGCGCGAGGATGGTCTCATCTTTGACCAGGGTGCCGTCGGGATGGAAGTAGCGGAATTTTTTGCGGAACGGTTTGCGGGTGATGCCCGGCTTCGCATCGGTTACGTAGCGGAGCCCGGCCTCCCTGGACGATTCGACAGGATCTGCGTAAAGGTCCGGCGCCCTCATTGTCCCCCGGGTGCGGTCATACTCCCCGACCAGCTTGGATGCAGAAGAACGAAGAATTGGATAGACCCGGCTCGCTCGTTGCGAGTCCCAGCGATCGGGATCGGAAGGCCTTGACACCGCAGGACGGTGTCCGGTACACCTTGGGCCTCATCCCAGGGAGGAAAACCAGATGCGTATGTTGCTTCGTGTGTCGATTCCGGTCGTGGAGGGGAATGCCGCTCTCAAGGCCGGCACCTTCGGGCCCATCGTGCAGCGGATTCTCGCCGATCTCAAGCCGGAAGCCGCGTATTTTTTTGCCGATGACAACGGCAACCGTTCGGGGTCGATCGTGTTCGACATGCAGGACCCATCGCAGATTCCGGCCGTTGCCGAGCCCTGGTTCTTCGCGTTCAATGCCAAGGTTTCCATCCGCCCGGTCATGACGCCGCAGGATCTTGGAGCGGCGATGCCTTCGATCGCCAAGGCCGTTGAGCAATACGGGAAGTAGGCATCTCCCTGAAACATTAATAGAACGAAAGCTCCTGCATCGGATAGCGGCCGCGATCCCGCGTCCACAACGCGGCGCCATGTCGGCTGGCCGCCGCCGCGATAAGCGCGTCGGCTGTTTTCAGGCCGTGGCTTCGTGCGAACTTGCGTAGATATTCGCCGGCGAGCTTGCCGGTTTCGCAGTCGATGGAGGCGGAGAGCAGAGGATGAAACAGCCGCATGATCTGAACATGCTCGTGCGCCCGCGCGGCGGACCAGATTTCCGCGACGGAAACGGGTGAAACAAGCAGGGCCGCCCGGGCTTCAGCAAGCGAGCGCCATGTTGACAGAATGGTCTGATCCTGCCCGCGCAGAATTTCCATCAGAACGTCGGAATCGATGAAGACGGTCACGTGCAGTGGGACCTTTGCGGTCGGTCATCGTCGCGGAGATTGCGCAGATAAGCATCAGGGTCGACGAGGTCGGATCGCTCCGCCCATAGGCCGATTGCGGCTTCCATGTCGGATCGCCGCTGCTGTGCGTCGTCCCGGACGAGGTCCCGCACGGCCCGGGTTTCGAGCTCTGCAAGCGCAAGATCCAGAGCGGAAGGATCCGCGACAGAACGATTCGGGAGCGCAGGATTTCCCTGGCACTCGCGATCCGGGAGCACCGGCGTAGCGTCCAGGCTAGCCTGAGTCATGCTGAATACAATACATCGGAACCGGTATGAACCGCAGTGACTACTCGAGAAATTCGCGGACAAACGAATCCTGGCTGTGCACCAGGTCGTGAAGCGAACCGTCGAAAATCAGCCGGCCCTCATTCAGCATCAGGAAGGTCGTGTTGGGATCGGTTTCATGTTCGGCGAGGGGGACCATTCCATCGAGGGCGGTGTCGAAGCGGTGACTGCACATCATGAAAGCATCCTGCAATCGATGCGTGACCAGAACCGACGGAGTCTTGTAGACGTCGCGCTGCTTCACGATCAGCTCAATGATGTTGGTCGAGGTGATGGGGTCGAGTCCGCCTGTGGGGGAATCGTACAGCAGCAACTCCGGCTGGCGGATGAGGGCCCGCGCAATGGCCACGCGGCGGCGCATCCCACCGGAAAGCGCATCTGGAAAGAGATCGAATGTCTCCTCCAGTCCCACGAAGCGCAGTGCCTCGCGCACCCGCTGATCGATCTCTTCATCCGGTACGCGCTCCTGGATCAGCTGGTAGGCGACATTGTCCCGCACCGAGAGAGAGTCGAACAGCGCCCCCTCCTGGAAGACCATTCCAGTGCGCGTGCGCAGCGGAAACAGTTTCGCTTCCGGCAGGTTGGCGATTTCTTCCCCGAAAAGCTCAATGCTTCCCCGGTCGGGGCAGTCGAGCCCGTTGGAGAGTTTGAGCAGCACGCTCTTGCCGACACCGGCGGGCCCCAGCAGAATGCGGGTCTCGTGGGGGCCGACCGAGAAGGAAATGTCTTCGAGCACCGGCGGCCCATCGAAAGAGACCGTGACGTTACGAAAGACGAGCACCGGGGCCGAGCCCGAAGCGGGAGACGGTGCGAGCGATGCGGATGTCGAGATCACACTCATCGGTTGAGCAATGCGATCATCACCTGGCTGACGAGGAGGTCAACAAAGATGATGAGCACCGAAGCGGAGACCACTGCTTGAATGGTGGAGCGTCCAACGCCCTGCGTGCCCCCCGAGGTGCGAAGACCGTAGAAGCAGCCAATGGTGGCGATGATGAAGCCCGAAAAGAGAGGCTTGATCAGGCCCTGCATGACGTCCCGGGCATGCAACGATTCATAAGCCTGGGAGAAGTACTGGGTGCCGTTCTGGCCATTCATGAAGATGGTAACTCCCGCGCCGCCCAGGATGCCGAAGAAGTCGGAGATGATGGTGAGGAAGAACAGCATGGTCACGGTGGCCACGAGCCGCGGGGTGACCAGCTTGCGCATGGGATCGACGCCCAGCGCGCGCATGGCATCGATCTGCTCGGTTACGACCATGGAGCCGAGTTCGCTGGCCATCGAGGAGGCGTTACGGCCGGAAACCATGATTCCCGTGAGCACCGGACCCAGTTCGCGGATCATGCTCAGGCTGACGAAGCGGCCGGTCACCGCGGTGGCTCCAAAGGCGGCCAGCGTTGCAGCCGATTGCACAGCCAGCACGGCGCCGGTAAAGAATCCCGCCAGCAGGACGATCGCGGTCGACCCGACTCCGATGATTTCGGCCTGGAGGAGGAAATCGACCCAGTAAATGGGCGGGCTGAACAGATTCACAACCGCGCGATGGGCGAACAGGGAATATTCCTGAATGGTCAGCAGGGTTTGTTTGGCGGTTCTATCGATCGTCTCAAACGCCATCGGGTGCTGACCTGTCGCAAGTTCCTGAGTTAGTGTCCTTCGGAACCGATGCCGTCAAGCCGCCGCCACAATTAGTGACCGGCGACCGGCACGAAACCAAAATTGTCAAGATAACCCGGGAGTTGCCGTAATCCTCTCGAATCATTGCGCTGCTTCTTCTACCGACAGGATAGCGCATGGGCTCGTGGCGTATTCTAATCAGGTGGGTCACAGGCGCCGAAATCAAGCCGATTAAAGGAAAAATTACCGCGCGGCAGGACAGGAATTTCACGGTTCACGGCAGCCTTGCACGTCCAGTGCCCACGTTTTGAGCATCTTACTATCTGGCCTTCTGCGTGCTGAGGGATGAGTACGTCGGAGTGTGTCCAATCCCGGGAACGGAGAAGAGATGCGTTCTTTTCGCATACGGCTGATGCTGACGCTGATCGCGGGGATCACCGTTGTCTCTCTGGCATCCACCTACTTCGAAGTACTGGCGCATAAGCATCTGCTGCGGGTGGAGCTGGCGCGAAGGACGGTTTGGATCGCCAATACCCTTCAGCCAGGGGTGGAGCAGGCGCTGGCCGCCGGCAAGACGCCGGACATCGCTTTACAGGCGGCACTATTGCGCAAGCAAGGGGAGGCTTTGGGCCTCGCGGTATTTGACGCCCAGGGAAACCTGGTCGCCGCCGATGGACCTGCGGATATTCTCAGAGCGCTTCCTCCCGGCCCCGTAAAACAGGCGATCAAAAAGGGTGAGAACTCGGGCGCGTTTGGGCATACCGATAACATTCAATTTCTGGATCAGGCTATTCCTCTCCATGTCAACGGGCAGCCGGCCGGCGCCCTTGTGGTGCTGGAGGACGCCCGGTCGATCGGCTCCGAAGCCGCCACGGTCTGGCTGCAGAGCTTCTGGCGGATTCTGGCGCTCGTAGTCCTGATCGTGGGCGTGACATTCCTGATGGTGCGCTGGTTCCTGATGCGGCCCATCACCCGGCTGGCCGAACGTCTGCGCCGTTTGCGCATGGGCCACGAAGATGACGGGGCGGGAGGCAACTCGTCTGACCTGGGCCTCTTCTCCCCGTTGGCGCGCGAAGTCGAGACGATTACCGAGAGCCTGATTGAGGCGCGGGCCGCGGCCGCAAACGAGGCCCGGCTGCGGGAGGCGGGCGAAAACCTGTGGACCGCCGAGCGGCTGGCGGTCCATGTGCGCGAAAAGCTGGGCTCGAGCCGTATTTTCGTGGTTTCAAATCGCGAACCCTACGTGCACGTGAAAAAAGGCCGGGAAACGGTTTGCTTCACGCCTCCGAGCGGGCTGGTGACGGCTATCGAACCCATGCTCCTGGCCTGTGACGGGGTGTGGGTGGCGCACGGCAGCGGCAGCGAGGACGCCTCGATGGTGGACGAGTTCGACCGCCTCAAGGTGCCACCCCATGATCCGCGCTATACGCTGCGCCGGGTATGGCTTACCCCGGAGGAAGAGAAGAGCTACTACGACGGCTTCGCCAACGAAGGCCTTTGGCCGCTGTGCCACATCGCCCACACGCGGCCGATCTTTCGGGCTTCCGATTGGGAAGCCTACCAGCTGGTCAACCGGAAATTTGCCGACGCGCTGTTGCACGAGATGGAAGGCAATGCCAATCCGATCGTGTTTGTGCAGGATTATCACTTCGCCTTGCTGCCCCGGATGGTGAAGGCCGCCCGTCCCGATGCCCGGGTGGCGATCTTCTGGCATATTCCCTGGCCCAACCCCGAGGCCTTCGGGATCTGTCCCTGGCAGGGGGAGTTGCTCGAGGGGCTGTTGGGAGCCGACCTGATCGGGTTCCACATTCCGCTCCATTGCAATAATTTTCTGGACACGGTGGACAGGGTGCTGGAATCGCGAACCGATCGCGAGCATATGTCGGTCCGCCGCCACGGCCACACCACCACCATTCGCCCCTACCCCGTGAGCGTGGCCATCGACAGCGTGGCTTCGGACCGTCCGGTGTGGGGAGTCAACCGCAACGACATGCTGAAGGAATTCGGGGTGCGCGCCCAGAGCCTGATCGTCGGTGTCGATCGCCTCGACTACACCAAGGGAATTGTGGAACGCCTCGTCGCTTTCGAACGGCTGCTGGAGGAGCGCAGTTGGCATATTGGGAACGTCACCATGGTCCAGATTGCCGCGCCGAGCCGGACGCGCATCCCAAGCTATATGGATCTCAGCCGCAAGGTGGAGGAGATCACCGAACGCATCAACACGCGTTACCAGGCGCCCAACTGGCGTCCAGTGGTGCTCATTGAGCGCCAGTGCAGCCATGAAGAGGTAACGCAGTGGTATCGCGCTGCCGACATCTGCCTGGTGACCTCTCTGCATGATGGCATGAACCTTGTGGCCAAGGAATATCTTGCCGCGCGCGTCGATGAAGAAGGGGTGCTGATTTTGAGCAAATTCACCGGAGCGGCGGTCGAACTGCGCGATGCCCTGATCGTGAATCCGTACGACACCGATGGCGTGGCAGAAGCCATCAACCGTGCCCTGGAAATGGGCTACGGAGAACGGCGCATGCGAATGCAGCGGATGCGGCGGCAGGTAATGGAGCACAACGTCTATCGTTGGGCGGCCAGCGTGCTCGGAGATCTACGCGAATTGCGCCTCGAAAACGCTGAGATGACAAACGTGGTCCGCGCGGAACCGGTTCTAGTTCCAAGGGCGGAGGAGGCCCACCGAAAACGGGCATGAAGGCGAGAACAATGTGACCGACGAGACGATCAAGAAGCTCGACGATTTCCTTAGCAGCTTTTCCAGTGGACCTGCGCCGCTTCTATTGCTGGACTATGACGGCACCTTAGCGCCGTTTCGCGTGGATCGATTCAAGGCCCGGCCCTGGACCGGAGTTCGCGAAGCCCTGGGACGCATCCAGCGCCAGGGCCGCACGCGCATGGTGGTGATCACCGGCCGCCCGGCAAAGGAGATTGGTCCTTTGCTGCGCGGCAATCCCCCGGTGGTCGATTCGCCGGTGGAGGTGTGGGGCCTGCACGGCGCGGAACGGATGCACGCCGACGGGCGGCGGGAACTGGAAGAAGCCCCCCCTGAGACCCAGCGCCGGCTTAACGAACTTCGGGAGCACCTGCGCCACAACAACCTCGGTGGACAATTCGAGGACAAGCCCAACGCCGCGGTGATGCACTGGCGTGGGGCCTCGCCACGGACTGCGAAGTTCATCGAGGTGCGGACGCGCGAACTCTTCGAGCCTTTGTCGCGCCTGGAAGGGCTGGCCCTGCTTGAATTCGAAGGCGGGCTTGAACTGCGCGTGGGGCGGGATAAGGGCGGTGCAGTCGCCACGCTGGTCGCCGAAGCCGAACCGGGCACGCCGGTTGCATTTCTGGGTGACGACGTGACCGATGAAGCTGGATTTCGTGCCGTCAACCAGGCGCAGGGGCCGCACCTCAGCGTGCTGATGCGCCCCGAACCCCGCGAGACCGCAGCCGACCTATGGATGCGGCCGCCCTCAGAACTGCGTGGATTTCTGAAGAAGTGGTACAGGGCACTGGAGTAGCAACCGGCCTCTGGTGTCAACCCGAAGTCCGCCAAGGGTCCCGGCTCCGGGACCCTCGACGGACCATTTCAGATCGAGCTTAATCAGCTCCCAGCTTCTTGGCGAAGTTGGCTACATCCAGGGTGCCCAGTCCTGTTGCCGGACTATACCCGTTCCGTCCGAAGTAGAACCAGTTGTCGCCATACGGGATCGCATTCAGCGGGGCCTTTGGCCCCTTGTATCCCTGGCCATCTTGCGCGAGCCCATAGAGTGCATAATTGAGCAATCCCAGCCGGCTGCCATCCAGGTACTGTCCAAGCAGCGCCGTCACGCCGTTCAACTGCGGTCCCACGAAGCTTGTGCCGCCCCAGAAATACTCCACCGCGAATCCATTTACGCTCGACGTGTAGTAAACCGCATAGCCCGTTTCCGGGTCGGCATTAAACGAAATGTCGGGCACATTGCGCCCCGCATAGTTTCCCGGCAGATGGTAGATAAATGACCCGTCGTAAATCCAATTCTGTCCCGGCTGGCTCCGTTGCACCCCGGCAAGGTGGTCCTGGTAACCCGGTCTCCTGAACAGGATGCTGACTCCCCCTCCAGTCCCGCCCGGGAAGATGCCGCACGCGATGGGATC
>DASXGD010000325.1:0-6169 GCA_036489245.1 Occallatibacter sp.
ATCACCGGGCCTTGCTGGCCGCGATCCGCCGTGACCCGCAGAATCGCCGGGGCGTTGCTTTGGTCGACCCGGCCACTCCGGATACGGCGCTTAAGCACCTGCACGCGGACGGGGTTTGCGGCGCGAGGATCAACTTTGTCCGGCACCTCAGCCGCAAGAGTTTCGACGAAGCTGTCTGCTGGCAGCTCGTCAGACGCATTGAGCCGTTCGGCTGGCACCTGGAACTGCACGTTGACTCGGCCGACTTAGAGCGAATCCAGGGATTTGTGCGGGAGAGTCCCGTCGAGGTGGTGATCGATCACATGGGGCGGGTGGATGCAGCGCTGGGGCCGCTTCAGGCTCCCTTTCGTGCCCTGCTCGAACTGGCTAGCAGCCCCCGTTGCTGGGTTAAGCTCAGCGGCGCGGACCGCCTCGTGAAGCAGGGTAGCTTGCAAACCGCCGTCTCCTTTGCGCAGTCGCTCCTGGAGGCTGCCCCCGAACGGGTCGTGTGGGGCACCGACTGGCCGCACGTCAACCTCAAAGAGCCGCCGTCCGATGAGGCGCTCTTCGGGCTTCTGGCGCACATCGCGCCCGACGACCTCTCGCGCACCCGACTTCTGGCCGGCAACCCCGCGCGTCTCTACGGCTTTTCGCCCCCGGTTCGGGAAGCGCCGCCCCGCGACCCCTCCAAGCTCACCTGTAACTAGAAAACAAACTTTTTTTTTATGACCAACACTATTGTTGTAAAGAACGTGCCTCGTCCTGACCCTGCATTGCTCCAACGCCTTGGGCAGTTCGGAGTCGCCACCGTCCATGAAGCCCAGGGCCGTACGGGCCTCCTCGCCCCGTATTTGCGGCCCATTTTTCCACGTGCCAAAGCAAGCGGGAGCGCGCTGACGGTCCTTGCCCACCCGGGCGATAACACCATGTTGCATGTGGCCGCGGAGGTCTGCCGTCCGGGTGACGTGATCATCATCGCCTTAAGTTCCGAAAATTCGGATGGGATGCTGGGCGAACTGTTGGCCACCTCGTTTCGGGCCCGGGGCGCGGTCGGGGTAATCCTCGATGCCGGCTGCCGGGACGTGGCGGAGATGACCGAAATGGGCTTCCCCGTCTGGTCCAAAGCGGTGTCGGCCAAGGGAACGGTCAAGGCGACCTTAGGTTCCGTCAACGTCCCGGTGGTCTGTGCGGGCACTGTCGTGAACCCGGGCGACGCGATCCTGGCCGATGACGATGGCGTCGTCACGGTGCCGCGCTCCGAGCTTGAAACCGTCCTCGAGGCGGCGCAACAGCGCGAAGAGCGGGAGGCCAAAGTTCGCGCCCGGCTCGCCGCGGGTGAACTCGGGCTGGACATCTACAACATGCGCCCGAAGCTAGGGCAACTCGGCCTGACCTACGTCGACGGGCCCGCATTGGGTGACGCCCGCCCTTAAGCGTCTTCACCTACTCCTACCTGCGTCCCTCCAGAGCATCGCCAACCCACAACCCAGGAAAACCCTACCTTGAAAAAAACCTATCGTTCCCCCTCCGGGGAAACCGCCGCTGACCCCTTGGCCCTTTCCGGGCTAAAAAGTGCAACCCCCGCCGCCGGCGCGTCCCCGCCGGGCACCCCTCCCGCCGCGGCCGCCCAGACCGGCACAACGGCCTGGCTGATGGTGTTCCTCGCCATCTTCGCCGGCATCCTTGCCGCGACGCAGGTGGGCAAAGCGCACATCGCTTTACCGGCCATTCGCAGCGACCTGAAATTAAGTTTGGTGGCGGGTTCCTGGTTGATCTCGGCGATGAATTTCCTCGGCCTGTTCGGGGCTTCGCTGGTGGGCATCCTGGCCGCCCGTTACGGCTTCCGGCGTTTCATCACGCTGGGCCTCATTGTGCTGGCCGTCTTCGGCTTCTACGGATCGACGGCCGCCAGCGAAGTGCCCCTCATGATCTCGCGGTTCTTCGAGGGGGTCGGCTTCATGATGGTTATCATCGGGGCGCCCTCCCTGATCGCCGCGGTGACGCAGGAAAAGGACAGGCGATTCGTCCTGGGGGCCTGGGGCGCATTCATGCCAGGGGGCATTGCGCTGGCCACCTGGGTCGCGCCTTCCGTGATGGCCCACGCCGGCTGGCGGGGGCTGTGGGCGTGGGGAGCAGCGGTGCTGTTGGCCTTTGCCGTCGTCTTTGAGGCCTTAACGCGCCGCGGCAAGGGTGTGGCCGTGGGAACAGCGCAAAAGCGTTCGATCCGCGACATCCTCCTGGCCCTGACCAACCCCGGGGCGGTCTGTCTCGCCATGATCTTCGGGTGCTACACGCTTCAGCACCTGGGCATCATGGCCCTGTTTCCGAGTTTCTTAAAAGACCGGTTTCACTTGCCGGCCCAGGACGTCGGCCAGCTTGACTCCATCGCCATGACCTCCAACATCCTGGGCAACGTCGCGGCGGGCTTTCTCCTTCAACGCGGGTTTTCCCGTTCCTTTCTCATGCAGGGCGCCTTGCTGGTGATGGCCCTCTGCGGCCTGGGCATCTTCAACCTTCCCTGGCAGGGTTCGTTTGCGTTCGCCTTCGTTTTGTGCTGCGTGGGCGGAATTGTTCCCGGCTGCGTGCTGGCCAGCGTGCCCCATTTTTCCGGGACGCAAGTGGCCGCCGTCAACGGCTTGGTCGTGCAAGGCAGTAACCTGGGCATCGTGCTGGGCCCGCTTTTGATCAGCAGCGTGGTGGCTCATTACGGCTGGCCATTCGCGCCGGTGGTCTCCGTCGCCGGGGCGCTGCTGGGCGCCGCCTTTGTCTTCGCGCTGTCCCGCTGCAAACAAACCGCTTTCACTTCCGCGGTCCCTGCTCACTGATCGAATGACCCAACACCGCACCCGTAAAACTCCCCATTCTCACTTACCCACTCCCATGGCCTCATTTACCCCCTCTTTCCACGACATCGCCCACCTAGCCCACCTGGAACTGTTAACGCCGAAACCGGAGGAAAGCCTGGCTTTCTTCACCCAGATCGTCGGCCTGCACGAAAGCGGCCGGGCGGGCGATTCGGTCTACCTACGCGCCTGGGGCGACTACGAACGCGCCACCCTGAAGCTCACGGCCTCCAAAACGTCCGGCCTCGGGCACGTCGCTTTGCGGACCCGTAGCGGGCCGGTGCTTACCCAGTTGGCCGAACACCTGGGCCAACAGGGTGTTAAGGGAGAATGGATCGATCACGACGTCGGCCACGGGCCAGCCTTCCGCTTCCCCGACCCCGACGGCCACTGGGTCGAGATTTACTACGAAACGGAACGTTTCGTGCCCACCGGTGACCACGTGCCCGGCTTCAAGAACCTGCCGCAGCGCTACAGCCCGCACGGCATCGCCCCGCGACGGTTGGACCACATCAACCTGCTCGCCAAGGACGTCAAAGCCAACCGGGAGTTTTTTCACAAGTTGCTCGGCCTGCGCGTGACCGAGCAGATCATTTTCGATGACGGCACCGAAATGGGCGGCTGGCTGGCGGCCACCTTCAAATCCTATGACGTTGCCATCACCCTGGATCGAAGCGGCGCCAGGGGCCGGCTCCACCATTTCACCTATTTCATGGACAGCCGTGAAGAGGTCCTGAAGGCCGCCGACATCCTGGTGGAAAACGGCATCGCGATCGAGACCGGCCCGCACAAGCATTCCATCGGCCAAACGTTCTTCTTGTACTGTTATGAACCGGGGGGCAACCGGTTTGAAATCGGGGCCGGCGGCTACCTGATTTTTGACCCGGACTGGAAACCGGTCGTGTGGAGCCAGGCGGAACGGTCCAAGGGCCAGGCCTGGGGCTTACAGACCGTACACACCTTTCACACGTACGGCACCCCGCCGGTGGAGGCCGACCACGGCACCCCGCCGGTGGAACCTGACCCGGCGGAAACCATTTGAAAGACAAACACCCTCAACACCATGAATTCATCCACCCAATTATTGGTCATCAGCGCCCATGCGGCCGACTTCGTCTGGCGGGCAGGCGGGGCGATCGCGACGGTAACCAAAAGCGGCGGCACCGCCAAGGTGGTCGCGCTCTCGTACGGGGAACGCGGCGAATCCGGTGAACTCTGGAAGGAACCGGGTCAGACGGAAGAAAAGGTCAAAGCCATCCGCCGGGCCGAAGCCGAAGAGGCGGCCGGCATCCTGGGAGCCAGTTTCGACGGCATGGACCTTGGGGATTACCCGCTGGAACTGGACCGGGCGGCCATGGAGCGGCTGACGGGGGCCATTCGGGACTTTGGGCCCACCGTCATCCTCACCCACGCCAAAGAAGACCCCTTCAACCCCGACCACGGCGTGGCTTACGCCGCCACCGAAAGGGCGCGCCAACTGGCCTCCGGCGCCGGGGTGGCCAGTGCTTTTAAAACCATCAAACCGCCCGCGCTGCTTTTGTTTGAACCGCACCAGCCCGAACTCTGCGGGTTTTATCCGAACACCTTCCTGGACATCACGCCGGTGTTCGAAAAGAAGCGCGCCGCCATGGACGTGATGGGGGCGCAAGGCTATCTGCATGAATACTATTCCCAGCGCGCTTCGCAGCGGGCTAACCACGCGCGCCGGATCTGCGGCGACAAGGAAATCAAATTCGCCGAAGCCTTCCAACGAATCACCCCGACGGTTCTCAAAGGATTTTAGATTGATAGGAAAACGATTCTTGTTTTGTGCGGCGCTGCTTGCAAGCGTTTGGTCCCGGCTTTCGACAACCCTTGCCGAATCCTCATCACTGATCGCCAAAGAATTCACCAGCGACATTGTGTCGCGAAAAGATCTCGCCTACGTGACACACGGCGGTCCCAGCGAGACCCTTGACCTCTATGCCCCCAAAAAGGCAAAGGATGTGCCGTTGATTGTATTAGTGAAGATGAAGAAGTGAAATGGCGTTTGCGGCTTGCCCTCATTCATAGCTACGCTTGAACCTATGGAAGTGCACTTGAGCGCCGAGACCGAAAAGAAACTCAAAGACCTCGCCGCGCAGAGCGGACGAGGAACGGACGACCTCGTCGAGGACGCCATGGCCGGATATTTTGACGAAGTGTTCCAAATTCGGGAGACGCTCAGCAGCCGCTATGACGACCTCAAAAGCGGCAGGGTGAAGCCCATCGACGGCGAAGAAGCCTTTGCCCGTCTGAAAGCCAAAACGGAAGCCGAGCGTAACCGCCCGGCATGAGCGGACACGCGCTTCACCCGGAAGCCTACGGGGACCTGGACGACATACGCGGCTACATTGCACAATTACAACATTATCATTATGTTGATGATTATGAAATCCGAAGATCTTAAACGGAGCGAAAGAGGCACGCAGATCTCCACAAACGAATTGCGACTAGAGTTTGACCGAGTGCTGAAGGCCCTTAAGCAAGGACGCAGCCTCACGCTCACCTACCGCAATAAACCGGTGGCGCGCATTGTGCCGATTGAGGAGGAACGCGTACTGCGCGAGGACGATCCGATCTATCACATGTATGAATTGGCGGAGGCAATCGGCGGCCCCCTGACAAACAAGGATATCGATCGGCTGGTTTATGGCGGCTGAAGTCTTCATCGACACCAGCGGTTTCTATGCACAGTGGGATCTCAACGATCCAGCGCACGCACGGGTCAAAGCTTGGCTCGTTGCCCACCGAGGAACCTTCGTCCCTCTAACCACGGAATGGGTGATCGGAGAGACGTGCACCCTATTTGTCGCCCGACGAGTGCCGCGTCTGATCGGACCTTTCCTCAACCAACTAGGCAGAAGCACGGCCCTACGTACCATCAATCCTGATGCGGATTTGCTCGATCAGACGAAATCGTTTCTGCGCAAGCACGTGGGTCAAGGCTATTCATTCGTCGATTGTCTGAGCTTTTGCGTGATGAAAACCAGCACAGTCTCGGATGCGCTCACCACCGACGCCCATTTCCTCAAGGCCGGCTTCAAACCGTTGCTCGCTTCCGGGTAAAATGGCCATCGAGGCTGATCCGACCGGAAATCGAAAACGTGATTTCCGGCGTTATCGCGCAGGAAGCGAGCATCGATCGATTTCTCAAGATGGTCGAATTCGCATCTATTCTATAAAAAACTCGCAACTTACGCTTGACAGACCTATATTCGCTGGACGTTTGAGCCGGAGGTTCCTTTATCTAAGCTGATTCGCCAAGGTCTGCGATCTTTTACCGCGCCTTCAACGCTAAAGTCGGCGTTCATTTTCTTCGGGTCATA
>DASXGD010000326.1:0-3420 GCA_036489245.1 Occallatibacter sp.
TGTGTTTCCAGGGGTGCAGAAAACGACGTGGAGTTATGAAAAGACCGCGCGGACCTGGTATTTTCACCGTTTCTACGACTTTCAGCCCGACCTCAATACCGCCCATCCCGCAGTCCAGGCCGAGGTCCTCAAGATCATGGGCTTCTGGTTGCAACTCGGGGTGGACGGCTTTCGCATGGATGCCGTGCCGTTCGTGATCGCCAAGAAAGGCGCCGACCTTTCGAGGCCCATGGAGTATTACGACATGCTGCGCTCTTTCAGCGAGTTTCTCAGCTGGCGCAAAAGCGGAGCCATCATCCTCGGGGAAGCGAATGTTTTGCCGAAGAACGACCTGGAGTACTTTGGGAAATCCGGCGAACGGCTGCAGATGATGTTCAACTTCGACGTGAACCAACATTTGTTTTATGCACTGGCCAGCAGCGATTTCCGGCCGCTTATGAAGGCGATGGAGGATACCAAGCCTCGCCCCGCGACTGCTCAGTGGGGATTGTTCCTGCGCAACCACGACGAACTCGATCTCGGCCGTCTCACGGAGAAACAGCGGCAAACAGTGTTTGCAGCATTCGGTCCGGAAAAGAACATGCAGCTTTACCAGCGCGGAATCCGCCGGCGGCTTACGCCGATGCTCCAGGGCGACCGGCGCCGCCTGGAACTCGCCTACAGCCTGATGATGACGATGCCGGGCACACCCGTGATCCGCTATGGAGACGAGATCGGCATGGGAGACGACCTGCGATTGCCCGAGCGGAATTGCGCGCGCACCCCCATGCAGTGGTCGACGGAGCCGAACGCCGGTTTCACCAAGAGCGACAGGCCGATTCTGCCCGTGATCTCGGAGGGCGCCTACGGATTTCAGCATGTGAATGTCGCGGCGCAGCGGCGCGATCCCAATTCGCTGCTTAACTGGATGGAGCGCATGATTCGCATGCGCAAGGAAGTACCCGAGATCGGATGGGGCGATTTCTCATTTCCCGCAACCGGGAATCCAACGGTTTTGGCGATGCGCTACGACTGGCGCGACAATTCGGTGGTCTGCCTTCACAATCTGAGCGCGGAGCCGCAGGAAGTTCGCTTCTCGGTGCACGTTCCTGACCAGGAACGGCGGACGCTGGTCAACCTGTTGTCAGAGGATCACAGCTATGCGCAAAAGAGCGGCAGGCATTGCGTGTTGCTCGAGCCCTATGGCTACCGCTGGTTCCGTGTCGGCGGGCTCGACTATCTGCTCAGGCGCACGGAGGTCTGAGCCACGCTCTGCGCCTGGCTATGCGGCTGAAATCCTTTTGATCAGATCGGCCTGCTCGCCGTCGTTTTCCGCGCCGATGGTGAAAGCATCGAGCACTCCGGTTCCAAGCGCGAAACGGAGGGCTTCATCCGGCCGGCTGCGCATGTCACCCTGGCCCAGGATCTTCATGCCGATGATGCCTTTACCCTGAGCGCGCATCTGTTTGATGACGCCGATGACGGTTTGCGGGTCGGCGTCCATGTGCGAACCGATGGGGTTGAGCCGCACAAGGTCGACATCGACCCACGGAGATGCCGCAGCTGCCCGCAGCGCCTCGATGGTGTGGCAGGAGCAGCCATGCGCCCGGATGACGCCCTTCTGCTTGGCTTCTTCGAACACATCCATTACGCCGCGATATTTGGTCGTCCACTCACCGTCGCGAACAAAGTGCATGAGCAGAATGTCGATATAGTCGGTCTTCAACTCGCGGCGGTAGCGGTCAATGTCGTCCTTCGCCTCTTTGGGGTCGCGGGAGTCGCACTTGGTCATGATGACGACCTTGTCGCGCGGCAGCTGACTTATGGCTTCGGCCACTTCACGATGAGAGCCATAGCTATCCGCGGTATCGAAGAAGGTGAGGCCGCGGTCGTAACCGGTGCGCAGCAACCGTGTGAGGGCGCCGCTGCGAGTCTGGTTAGAACTGCCGCCTGATCCAACTGTTCCTGTTCCCATGGCCAGCCGGCTGGTGCGGATGCCGGTCTTCCCCAGCACGACACTGTCATGCGCGGCGGATTTGGCGACCGGCGCGGGGAGATCCAAAACGCCGGCCATGGCACGTGGCGCTAGGTACGCCGCACCCAATCCGGCCGCGGCGCCAGCGATGAACTTTCTACGGTTCATGAAACCTCCTGGGCGGGAATCCGTCTATCACTGTTGGTGACTCGTCTCAAAGAACTCTGCGAAAACGGGGCGGAACTTGCGCTGTCAGGCTCCGATCCGGCGCCTCGGTGGAGCTATTTTACGCCGCACCGGGCACGAATTCGCGAAGCATGTGACCAGATTCCTGATTCGCTTCGCGACGCGAAGGAAGCATCTTGGCATCCATCGCACCGCATCAAATCAAGCGTGCAGCCAAGCCGGCCGTGTGCCTCAAATCGCCGTAATTCCCTGCAAAAATTCACAAATGCTAAACTGTTGAATATGCAGGGAGGTTTCTTGATCCGGCATTCGCGACTGACGGCATTGGGTATTATGCTCTGTCTTCTGGTTGCGCTCTTTGCGGTCGAGGCCAAGATCGCCTGGTTTAGTCCAGCGGGAAGCGCCAGTGCGCAAATCAGCTTTGCCAAGGCGCGCCCCGCGGAAACCCCCAAGATGCTTTCCCAGGGCTTTGTATCGCCGGCCACTCCGGCGCACGATTTCGCCGGAATTGCGATGCTTTTTGCCATTGCCTGGCTGCTCGCGTCCGCAACCATTGGAATTCGTAGAGTTGTCGCTGCCCGTCCGCAGGTCTGCGTGTCCCCCGGCTTTACAGCCTCGCTTTTCTTCCGTCCTCCTCCCGCTCTCTAGCTTTTGGTCTCTGCGATCGGTCGCGCTTCGTAACATTTGAGCGCGACAGGGATTCATTCGGATCCCTTCGTCTGTCGCCGTCTCGAAAACCAATAGCAAGCTAAAGCAAGAGGAGCAGTAATGCAAACGCATATATCAAGGACCGCGGCCGCCGCTTTGGCAGTGGTGGGCGTGCTGTGTGCGGCGGGCGGGATCTCCGCCTGCCACTCCGCCGCCAACACCGACGCCAAGGCAGCGTCGGCGCCTGCGGCGCGCGTGGCCGCCGCCCAGCGGGGCAACATCTCGCACGTGCTTACGCTGGCCGGCCAGTTCCAGCCCTACCAGGTGGTCGATGTACACCCCAAGGTCAGCGGCTACATGAAGCAGATCAACGTCGACATTGGCGATATCGTGCACCAGGGGCAGACGCTCGCGGTTCTCGAGGTTCCGGAACTCAAGGCGCAGTTGCAGCAGACGGTTTTCGAAGTTGATCAGAGCAAGGAAGAAATCACCCAGGCGCAGCACGAAATCGCTCGAGCAGTCGCAACTCACGCCGCTCTCCACGGCGCGTACGAGCGTTTGGAGGAAGCCGCGAAGGGTCATCCCGGCCTGATCGCGCAGCAGGAACTGGACGACGCGCAGGCCAAGGATCT
>DASXGD010000079.1:0-1824 GCA_036489245.1 Occallatibacter sp.
CGCCTCCTTGAGCGCATAAAGCGGGCTGGTGCCGATGTCGCCATAGACGACGCCGAGGGCGCCCAGCGTGGCCGCGACCGGGAAAATCCCGGAGCGCTTCGGCATGCCAGCATGAATGACCGCCATTGCTCCCCTCCGGTCGGCAGATGCCCGCGTGCCAAGTCTGCAACCTGGCGCTGCGAATGGCCAGCGCTCACGGCCCCTCCGGCTCACGATTGCGTAGGTCGCGTCGACCCGACCCATCACGCCCGGCAACATCCGCGGGCGCCGGTGGTGGCGTTGTCGCCCATTGGAGAGGGTTATCGCGTGACCAAACTCCGTCATGTGTGGACGGCCCCCGTTTCGCAAGGTTTTTTGAGCAACGTGGCAAGGCGAAGAAGTAGGAGCGGTCATGTGTCCGGCCTGTTGTTGCGGCCGATCATGTGCCGCTGGCCTCGATGGTCTCCGTGGCCGAGCTCTCCTATCATCCCGGCGCGCTTAGCGCGCGATGACGGAACGGAGTGTTCCCGGTGCGGTATGCCTACCGATTTCGCCATCAGTTGCTGTAGTGCTCCTTGCGAAGGGTTGGGCGCGTCAGGCGGCGGCCGGCGCGCGATAGGGTTGGTTGTGGCTGAGCATGGCCCACAGGATGCGGGCGGTGCGGGCCGCCTGGGCAATGGCGACGACCTTCGTGGGCCGGCGGGCGAGCATGCCGCGCAGCCAGGGCGAGGCCTTTTCGGGATGGAGCTGGGCCTGACGCAGCCAGGCGGTGGCCCCCAGCACCAGCAGCCGTCGCAAGGGTTGGTTGCCTTGCTTGGTGATGGAGCCGGTTCGGGTCTTGCCGCCGGTGCCGTGGAGCCTGGGCGTCAGCCCCAGCCAGGCAGCGAAGTCGCGGCCGCTCTTGAAGAGGACGGGATCGGGCAGGGTGGCGAGCACGGCATGAGCGCTCAGCGGCCCGACGCCGGGCGCGGTCTGCACCATGCGGGCTTTCTCGTCGGCCCGGGCGTGGGCCACGATACGGTGCTCCAGGGCATCGGCGGCGGCATCCAGCGCGGCGCGCTGATCGGCCAGCGCCGTCGCGGCAACCACCGCATCGGCTGGCAGCTCGAGTGTGCCGGCGCGCAGCTCTTCGATCAGACGCGCCAGACCGGCACGGCCCTTGCCCGCCACGATGCCGAACTCCGACAGCAGCGCGCGCAAGGCGTTGGCGAGCTGGGTTCGTTGGCTGACCAGCAGATCACGACTGCGATGAAGCGACAGCGACGCTTGCTGCTCGACCGTCTTGACCCGAACGAACCGCATGTCCGGCTGGCTCATCGCCGTGCAGCATGCCGCCGCATCGAGCGCGTCGCTCTTGTTGCGCTTCACATACGGCTTGACGTAGGCCGGCGGCATCAACCGCACCTCGTGGCCCAGCTTGCCGAGCACGCGCGCCCAGTGATGGGCCGAGCCGCACGCTTCCAGGCCGATCACTGCCTGTGGCAGCTTGGCGAAGAACTTCTCCACCTGGCTCCGCTTCAGGCTGCGCCGCACCACCACCTCGCCGGCCACGCTGCGGCCATGCACTTCAAAAACGTTCTTCGCGATGTCGAGCCCAATCATGCTAGCCTTTTCCATGGACGGTCCCCTTTGACTGGTTGCTGTTTGCCCAGAACCAGTGTGGCACACCGATGCCGGGTGGGGGCCGTCCACACCATCATCCCGAGCGAAGCCGCCCAACGGGCGGCGCAGTCGAGGGACCTATTTTTGTCGGCCTAGCAACAAAATAGGTCCCTCCACTGCGCCTCGCTTCGCTCGGCTCCGGTCGGGATGACGGGAGTTTTGGATCATATGCGATAGCCCTAC
>DASXGD010000088.1:0-2836 GCA_036489245.1 Occallatibacter sp.
CGCCACCATCGGCGACGTGCTGGCTGGAAGCGTGCTCACCCTGGATCGGGCGCTCGAAAACTTCCTGAAGTTTACGGGAGCGACGGTCGAACAGGGATTGCGGCTTATGACCGTAAATCCGGCAGGGATGACGGGGTTTAATGACGGGACAGGCACTTTGTCCGTTGGTGGGAGGGCCGACTTCGTGGCTGTCGATGCGACCGGAAAACTGGTCGGGTCGGTCGTGGGCGGAATCGCCGCCTAACCCTGGGAGTCGGCGAGGCGCTGGGCGCGCCACACGGCGCCTTCGATGCCCGCGACTTCGGTGGCCTGAATGGGCAGATCGGGAGCGGCGGCACGAAGCCCCGCGAAGAACGCTTCCCGCACCAGGCGCGATTTCCCGATCACGCTGCCGATCCACGCCACGGGAACTTCGACCGAGAAACTGTGCTTGCGGCGAAGCTTGGCCCGGACCAGCAAGACGGAATCAACGAGGTCGGCGGCGGCCTGGTGAAGGACCCCCAGTGCAACTGCGTCGCCCTCTTCGGCCAGTCGGTCGATGTCGGGAGCGAGCGCGGCAAAGTCCGGACCGGGGGTGCTGTCGCCGAGATTCACCAATTCGTCCAGAGTAGCGGTTCCCCACGCGCAGCCAACCACGTCAAGAATCTTCGTGGGCTCATCGCGATCATAGGCCCGCAAGGCGCGGCGAACAGCGTGGAGGCCGATCCAGTAGCCGGAGCCTTCGTCGCCCAGGCGCGAACTCCAGCCGCCGGCGGTTTCGCGTCCGCCATCGGGGGCGCGGCCAAGACAGTTGGTGCCGGTGCCTGCAATCTGAAGGATGCCGGGACCGCCACGGAATGCCCCGTCGAGGGCGATCACTTCGTCGCCGACCACTTCCAATCGCTCCACGCCGAATTCGCGCAAAACCTCTGTGATCCATTCCTGGACACCCGGCATCTTGGAACTGGCTACGCCCGCCGAAGCTGCCCCCACCCGGGTGACTCCGGCCTGCGCGTACACCTCGGCCATCAGCGAACGCAGATTCTCTTCGGCGACCTGCGCACCCACGCGAAGACGCTTGATGGAACCGTTTTCAGCGAATGCCAGAACCTGGTCGCCATTTACGATGGTGGCGCGCGTCCGCGTCCCGCCGCCGTCAATTCCAAGCACCGCTTTGCTCATTGCCCGCGTACCGCTCCGCTCATGGCTGTTCCGTTTTCTATGCTACTGTTTCTCGGCGGGGCTGGGAGGTACCTCGCCGCCCCCGTCGCGTAACGTTCCGGCCAACACGTTCAGACTGCCGTCGGTCTTGGGCGGCGTCAGGCCCAGCATGTGGGCCATCCAGGGATAGAGGTTGACGTTCTCGAAAGGGGCGACCGTCTTGCCGGAAACGATATCCGGGCCGGCCGCAAAGAAGCTCGCTTTCATCTGCGGGATCTTGCGAGGATCGAACCCGTGCGCGCCGGGAATGGGCGGCTGGTCGGGTGTGCCCTCGGCCGGCTCGTGAGCGCGAATCGCGTACGGCCCGGTGGCCACAATCACCGGGTCGCCGGTGCGGGGGTTCTGATTGTAGTTAAGGCCGGCGGGCGCGTCCTTGCGACGGTATACGACGAACTGCGACGATGCCTTTTTTAGCTGGTTGTAGACGCGCGTCCGGTCCTCGTCCGTTTTCGCGTAGAGGAGTGTGCCTACGGTGTCAAATCCGGTGAGATCGGCTAATTTGTCCAGCGTGATCCAGCCGTCTTCGACTTTCACCATGCCGTGATCGCTCAGCACCACGAGGTCAATGGGCAGGCCGGTCTTGTCCAGCGCCGCCTTGAGTTTACCGACGAGACCATCTACCTTCAGGGCCGCGGCTTTTGTTTCCGGCGCGTCTGGACCAAACTGGTGCCCTTCGTGGTCAGGCTCGGAATAATAAATGGTGATGAAGTGAGGCCGGTTGGCTTCAGGCAGTCGGAGCAGGGCGATTGCATCGTCGGTGCGCGCCTGCTGGACGGCATCGGTGGCCTCGGTCTTGGAGTCGAAGCGGACATACCACGTGGGGCGATGCCCGGCAATTTCAGCTTCCGACCCGGGCCAGAACAAGCACGCCGCGCGCATGCCCTGGCTTTCTGCCAGGCTCCACAGCGGTACGCCGCTGTACCAGCTTCCGTCCGTCACGGCTTTGGGGTCGCTGCTGGCGTAGCGGGCCTGTTTGCTTTCGTCGTAAAAGCTGTTGGCGACCAGGCCATGGTGTTCGGGATAAAGACCCGTCACAATCGTGAAATGATTGGGAAAGGTCAGCGAGGGATAGCTGGGCAGCATGCCTTCGGGCGCCCAGACCCCGTTATGTCCCAAAGCCAGAAGGTGGGTGGCACCGTCGCGCCTAGCGTAGTCCCAGCGGAAACCATCGAGGGACACGAGCACGATGTAGTGCGCTTTTTGCGCGGCAGGGGAGTTGGGTCCGTTGTCGACGTGGACGAGCGGCAGGGCCGGGTTGAGATCCTGCGCTCGGGCAGCCTGATCAACGGGCAGCAACCCCGGGAACGGCGCGAACAGGGCCAGCGCAATCGCAGGAAGAAAACCGCGCCGCGTCAGAAAGTGCATGCACATACCCCCGCATCAGCTTACCGCACGCAATGCGGGATGGGCTGTGGCGCACTTTAAACGCGTGCTACGGGCGACCGGCGCCGAATTGGCTGAAATCCACGCTTTATATTGATATTCGGTGATAAATATCCATGTCCAAGCGTGAATTCCAGACTGAAGTCAATCAGCTCCTGCAGCTGATCGTTCATTCCCTTTACTCTCATCCCGAAATCTTCCTGCGCGAACTGATCTCGAACGCCTCTGACGCGCTCGACAAGTTGCGCCACCT
>DASXGD010000121.1:0-2232 GCA_036489245.1 Occallatibacter sp.
CGCCACCAGCGAGCGGTGCGGAATCCCATGGCGAGGATGGACCGCGGCCAGAAAGCGGAAGTAGTTGCCGCTCTGCGCGGCGGCATAGGGAACGCGCGAATAGCCAAGCAGCAGTGAAAAGACCGATGAAAATGCGGTCCAGACCACCAGCGCGGCCATGGCGTACCCGGCCCACTCTCCGAACGCGGAGCGCGCGATATTGGCCACCAGTTGCACGCGCGTAACGACACTTTCAGCCGTGTGGGCCGCGGCATCGCGCAGCGAAGGCAGTGCCGCCAGGTTCATCGCCACGTAGAAAGCGGAGACGAAGAGGACCGAAAGAAGAATGGCGCGCGGGATGGTACGCTCCGGCCGTCGAACTTCGCTGCCCAGAAACGTGATGTTGTAGTAGCCCCAGTAATCATAGGTGGTAATGAGCGTGGCGTGGGCCAGCCCGCCCAGCGCCACGGCAATCGACACCGAAGGCCCTGCCGGCATGTGCCATCCGCCCATGGCCGATGCCCGGGCAAAGCCCGACACAATGACGCCGGCAATAGCCGTCAGCACGCCGCCGAACAGGATCCACGCCAGCCGGGTGACCGCGCTGAGATTGCGATAAAGCAGCGCCG
Source organism: Occallatibacter sp. (assembly GCA_036489245.1). Taxonomy (GTDB): domain Bacteria; phylum Acidobacteriota; class Terriglobia; order Terriglobales; family Acidobacteriaceae; genus Telmatobacter. The sequence goes on from DASXGD010000121.1 coordinate 609, forward strand.
TGACCAGAAGGCACGCAGCAGCGGCGGCGAAATTGGCGTAATGCAGTCCCGGCAGCCCCGCAAACGGAGCCTGCACCAGCCCGGGCCAGAACCAGGCCAGAAAGCTCGAAAGCCCGATGCAGCCGGATGCGATCGAAAGCGGGGCCGAAAAGCTCAGTTGCCATACATAGAGAAAGCTGAGCCAGTTTCCCGCGCCCTGGGGGCCGTAGATCTCCCTCAGGAAGGCATAAGAGCCGCCGGCCTGGGGAAACGCCGCCCCGAGTTCGGCCCAGACCAGGCCGTCGGCGACCGCGATCACCGCGCCCAGAACCCAGGCCCAGGTAGAAAGATGAAATCCCGCGGCGGCAATCACCAGCGGCAGCGTGATGAATGGGCCAACGCCGATCATTTCCAGCATGTTGAACAGAACCGCGGAGCGAAGGCCGATGCGGCGTTCAAGATGCGCAGGGCTCCCGGAACTCGTCGACGGCTGGGTCATCAGGCTGTTGCGCTCACCGGATTGTACACTGACGAGAAGCCATGTTCTTTTCGCTGAGATCCCTAACCCCGTCGGTCACGCTTGCTCTCGCAGGCGTCCTTCTTTCAGGCTCGAGTTCGATTCAACTGCAGGGGCAACCGGCTGAAGAGGCGTCGAAGAAAGCCGCGCTGCCTCCCAGCGAACCCCGCACGTATGCTCTTCCCCTGCCGGAGGACCGTGGCACAGCAGCCGTGGAGCAGGATCTGCGCCGTTTAACAACCACGGCCAGCGTGATGGACATTGTGGCTCACCCCGACGACGAGGATGGGGCCCTGCTGACCTACTTGAGCCGCGGGCTCGGCGTGCGCGCCATTCTCTACACCCTGACGCGGGGCGAGGGCGGACAGAACGCCATGTCCGCCGACAGCTACGACGCGCTGGGCGTGATGCGCACGCAGGAACTGCTGAAGGCCGACGAATACTACGGGGCCAAACAGGTTTGGGGCACGCAGGCTGATTTCGGTTTCTCGAAGACCCAGGAAGAAGCCTTCGCGCGCTGGGGCCACGAGCGAGTGCTCTACGATGCCGTGCTCGCGGTGCGCCGCGAGCGGCCGCAGGTCATCTTCGCCACCTTTATCGGTGCTGTCAGCGACGGCCACGGGCAGCACCAGGTCTCGGGTGAGATCGCGCAGGAGGTCTTCAAGGCGGCCGGCGATCCAAAGGTATTCCCGGAGCAGTTGAAAGACGGCCTCGAGCCATGGCAGCCGCTGGCCGTCTATAGCATGGTTCCTTTCGCGCCGGTCACCGACAAGGGAGTGTTCGACTACGCGACCGGCAAGTGGGCGCCGGCGAAGTTCCGCAATTACGTCACGGGAGAATGGATCACCGGAGAGCCATCGACTGATGTGACAATCCCGGTGGGCGCGTGGGATCCGGTGCTGGGCCGCGGTTATGTGCAGATTGCGCGCCAGGGATGGGGAGAGCAGAAGTCGCAGAACGGCGGTGCCAATCCCACCCTGAGCGGGCCGGGCACGGCCAGGTACCACCTGGTTGCGGTGTGGCCCGGCGCGGCCGCCGCGGATTCGGCCAGTGAAAAAGCGAAACAACCGGAGGCGGATCTGTTTCACAACCGCCGCGTCAACCTCGACACCAGCATCGCGGGACTTG
>DASXGD010000158.1:0-3937 GCA_036489245.1 Occallatibacter sp.
CCGAATCCCACTCACCGGAATTCCCAATTCCGCGAACAAAGTGAACGTATCCTCGAGCGAGTAGGCCACCCCTTCCAGTACCGCGCGGACAAAATGGGCGGCCGTATGAATTGTGCTGATGCCCGCAAACGCGGCCCGCACCTCGGGATCGAGATGCGGCGTGCGTTCGCCGAGCAGGTACGGCGCCCACTCCAGGCCTTCACTCCCCGCCGGCACTCCGGCGGCTCCCTCATTCAGAGAGTCGTAGCTCTGCCCCGCGAAAAACGTCTCCTTCAGCCAACTGAGCGAGAGTCCCGCCGACTGCGTCACCCCCATCACGTGCCACAAGCCTGGCACCGCATGGCAGAAGGTGTGCAACCGTCCCCTCGGATCTTTGGTCGGTTCCGCTGTCGCAGCAAACACCACTCCCGAAGTCCCGATCGTGGCCGACACCGAACCCGGCTGCAGAATTCCCATCCCCACCGCGCCCGCTCCCTGGTCGCCGGCGCCCGCCACCACCGGCGTTCCGGCGTCCAATCCCGTCAGCCCGGCCGCCGTCTCGCTGATGCGCGCGCAGATCTCCGGCGACTCATACACCTTCGGCAGCCAGCTCTCGGGAATCCCCGCCGCCTCCGCGACTTCCTTCGACCAGCGCCGGTGGGTTACGTCCAGCAGCAGCGTGCCTGAAGCCTCCTGCACGTCGATCGCGAACTCACCCGTGAGCCGGTAGCGCACGTAGTCCTTGGGGCACATGATGTGGCAGATCTTGGCGAAGATCTCTGGCTCATGCGTCTTCACCCACAGCAGCTTGGTCAGGGTGAAGTTGGGCAGCGCCGGATTGCAGGTGAGCTCGATCAGGCGCTCGTAGCCAATCTTTTCGGTCAGCCAGTCGCACTCCGGCTGCGTCCGCGTATCGCACCAGATCAGCGAAGGCCGCAGCACCTCGCCATTCTCATCGAGCATTACGGCTCCGTGCATCTGCCCCGTAAGCCCGATAGCAGCAACCGCCTGTCGTGGTTCCGGTGTAGCGCCCAGGGCTTCACGAATCGCTTCCTGCGCGGCCCGCCACCAGTCTTCAGGATCCTGTTCGGCCCAGCCCGGGTGCGGCGTACGGAACGGCGCATGCGCGCTCGATGCGCCACTGATCAGCTTGCCTGAGGCATCCACCACAACCGCCCGCGTACCGCCCGTCCCGACGTCCATTCCAAGGAACCACATGGCTCTTCACTCCCGTGCGTAAATCGCTTTTCTCAGTGCAGGGGCAGCATACCAGCTTTGTCACAGCGCGAAAAGTCGGCTCCGGCGTATCATGTTGCGAACTTCCCCTCTGAACCGATGGCTCGTCGGCTGCGTACAAGTAGGTACGACCACTATCTAACAGCCGCAGAAGCGAACGGCAAATGAAGGGAGCTCTCATGTCGCACCTTTTCGATCAGCTCAAACAGGTTTTTCGCAGACTCGCCCGAGCTCCTCTCTTTACCGCCATCACCCTCATCACGCTCGCCGTCGGCATAGGCGCCAACACCGTTGTCTTCAGCGTAGTCGAAGGCGTATTGCTCAAACCCCTCACGTATCCCCACGCCGACGAACTGGTCGGCGTGTGGTACCACGTCCCCGGAATTCCCATCGACAGACTGCCCATGGCGCCCTTCCTCTATTTCATTGAGCGCGAGCAGGGCACCACCTTCGAGGACATCGGCGTTTACAACTACGACGGCATGAACATCACCGGCGTCGGCGAGCCCGAACACGTGCTGGGCTTCGATGTCACCGATGGCGCACTTCCGCTTCTGGGAGCCAGGCCGATTCTGGGCCGCGTCTTCACCCGCCGCGACGACACTGCCGGCGCTCCCCAGACCGTCGTCCTTTCCTACGGCTACTGGCGCAAGAAATTCGGAGCCAACCCGTCGGTGATTGGCCGCCCCATCACCATCGACGGAAAAACCCGCGAAATCATCGGCGTCCTGCCAAAGGATTTTCACTTTCTCGACAGCCAGGACGCGGCCCTCTACGTCCCCATGCAGTGGGACCGCAGCAAGACCAAGCTGGGTAACTTCAGTTATCAGGGAATCGCCCGCCTCAAGCCCGGCGTCACCCTCGCCCAGGTCAGGGCGGATATGACCCGCCTGGTCCCCATCGCCGTTCAGAGCTTCCCCGCGCCCGAGGGATTCCCCCTCAGCCTGTTTGAAAAAATCCAGATGCAGCCCGTTCCCCGCCCCTTGAAGCAGGATGTGATCGGCGATATAGGCAACGTCCTGTGGGTCTTGATGGGTTCCATCGCCGTGGTGCTGCTGGTAGCCTGCGCCAACGTGGCCAACCTGCTGCTGGTGCGCGTAGAAGGCAGGCGCCAGGAACTAGCCGTCCGCACCGCCCTCGGCGCCGGGCGCTGGCGCATCACCTCCGGCCTGTTGTATGAGAGCGTGGTCCTGGGATTCGCCGGCAGCGCAATCGGCTTGGCCCTGGCCTTCGGCGCACTCCGCCTCCTGGTGGCCCTCAAACCCACCGGCTTGCCGCGCCTCAACGAGATCGGCATCGACGGCCCGGTCCTCCTCTTCATCCTCGGCCTGGCGCTGTTTGTCAGCGTCGTCATTGGCCTCATCCCCGTCTTCAAGTATGCCGGCGTGGCCGTCACCCGCGAATTGCGCGAAGGGGGACGAGCCCTCAGCCAGGGCCGCGAGCGCCACCGCGCGCGCAAGGCGCTGGTCGTCGTCCAGGTCGCGCTTGCCCTCGTCCTGCTCATTTGTTCCGGGCTCATGATCCACACCTTCCAGGCCTTGATGCACGTCTCTCCCGGCTTCGTCGATCCCCAGAGCGTCCAGACCTTCCATCTCTACATTCCCGAGTCGCGCATCCCCGATACCCAGAAGGAGCAGGTGGTGCGCCTCCAGCAGGCCATCGCCGACAAACTGGCCACCATCCCCGGCGTCTCCTCCGTCAGCATTTCCACCAGCATTCCCTTTCAGGGGTACGGTCAGAACGATCCCGTATTCATGAAGGACCGCGTTTACAGGCCCGGCGAACTGCCCCCCATCCGCCGCTTCAAGTTCGTTTCGCCGGGATTCTTCGCCACCATGGGAACCCCGCTGCTGGCCGGCCGCGATCTTACCTGGGCCGAAACCTACCAGAAGAGGCCAGTAGCCCTGCTCTCCGAGAACCTGGCCCGCGAATTCTTCCATGACCCCGCTTCTGCCCTGGGCAAACAGATTCGTGTCGGCTCAACCGACGACTGGCGCGAAGTCATCGGCGTGGTCAAGGATATGTACGACGACGGCGTCAATAATCCCGCGCCCTCTTCGGTCTACTGGCCTCTCTTCCGCGATCGCTTCGAGGGCCAACCCGAACAGGTGCAGCGCAACGTCGGCTACGTCATTCGTTCCAGCCGCGCCGGCTCGGCCGCCTTCATGAATGAAGTGCAAAGGACGGTCTGGTCCGTCGACTCCGACCTTGCCCTGGCCGATGCCGACTCGCTCGGCACGCTCTACACCAAGTCCATGGCGCGCACCTCGTTCACCCTGATCATGCTGTGCGTGGCCGGGGGCATGGCCCTCCTGCTGGGCATCGTGGGCATCTACGGCGTCATTTCCTACGCCGTCTCCCAGCGCACGCGCGAGATCGGCATCCGCATGGCCCTGGGCGCGGAGCGGCAGGCGCTAACCGCCATGTTTGTGCGCCAGGGCCTCTGGCTCACAGGCATCGGCGTAGCCATCGGCCTGATCACCGCGTTCGTCTCCGTACGCCTGATGGCCTCGCTCCTGTTCAATGTCAGCCCGCTCGACCCCTGGACTTACACCATCGCAACCCTGTGCATCCTCGCCGTCGCGTGGATTGCCTGCTACCTGCCCTCGCGCCGCGCCGCCATTGTCGACCCGGTGAACGCGCTGCGGGCGGAATAATCGCGCCCCACCACAATTGCGGTTTGTTTTATCACTCAGCATCACAAAATCAGCGGCCGGAGGCG
>DASXGD010000267.1:0-5953 GCA_036489245.1 Occallatibacter sp.
CGGCATACGAGATTGTTGGAATCGCGGGCGATGCCGGCTATCGCGGCATCCGGGAGCCGATCCTGCCCGTCGTGTATGTACCGTTTCGCTCGCTTGACAGGGATGGAGCCCTGGGGGTCATCGATTCCGGAACCATCATCATTCGCACCAAGACTGAAAACAGCGGGACGCTGGAGTCTGTTCTGCGCCGGGAAGTACACAAGGCGCAGGCGGAGTTTCGCGTCAGCAATATTCGCACCCAGCAGGAGATTCTCGATGCGCAGACCATTCGCGAGCGCCTGCTGGCCATGCTGGGCCTGTTCTTTTCGGGTGTGGCGCTGTTGCTGGCTGCGATTGGGCTGTACGGTGTATTGAATTACTCCGTGTTGCAGCGCCGGCGCGAAATCGGCATTCGATTGGCAGTGGGCGCGCGGCGCGGGGCGATCGCGAGAATGGTCACGCAGGAAGTATTCGGGGTGGTGGCCGCGGGTATTGTCGTGGGCGCCGCGATGGGGTTGGGCGCCGCCCGATCGATTGAGGCACTCTTCTACCACGTCAAGTCGTCGGACGCGGCGATGCTTGCGATCCCTTCCGGAACTGTCTTCGTGGTTGCATTGTTCGCCATGCTGCCGGGAGTCTGGCGAGCGATGGGGATCAATCCCGCGGAGACACTGCGCTCGGAGTAGTCCCCAGTTACTACCGAATGGCGGTGATCTGAATTTTGGCCGCCGGGGTATGCGCGCGCGGCGCGTGATAGCGGAGATACCCCAGTCCCACGCGCATGTTATGCACCACCGGCCCGGGAATGGTGACGGCGACGGTGATGCCCAGGATGGCGTGGGCCAGGGCCAGCGGGTAGACATTGCGGCAGCGCAGAAACACGAAGCAGGCGCAGATTCCCCAGAGCAGGGTTATGGGCGTGAGGATGGGGTTGGGGAGATGGGCCGCGGCGAACATGCCCGCGGCCGCGAGCACCGCTGCCTCACGGCGGGGCAGGATGCGAAGCAGCCGGAACAGGAAATACCCCTGCAGCAGGAACTGCTGGACGAACGACCAGACGGTGTAGCCGCCGAACGTCAGGATCCATCCGCGCGCGCTGATGGGGTGGCGCAGGGTGTCGAGATGGATGGCAACTATCACCGCCCCGATCGAGACCACCAGGGCCGCCAGCACGACCCACATGGACGCGGCCAACCCGCGACGGCGGAAACCCATCGCCGCCCATCCGGGAAAGGACAATGCGATTGTCGCGCACATCCACAGGACGGCTGCAAGGTACAGCCATCGCTGGAACGGCCGGGGTGACCAGATGGTGGCGAGGATGAGCCCGTATCCGATGGCGAGTTCGAAAAGCGGGCGTCCCGGCGCCGGCCTCGCCGCGGTTATCTCGTCTGCGGAAGTTGAAGCTTCACATTCGGGCGCCACGTTCGTTCACTCTTTTCAGTCAAACACGGGGTTCTCCGACCCTTATGGATGAAACCCCACCCTAACAGAATTAGGATGGAGCACCCAGCACCCAGTCAGTTGCAGGTTAGTCCACCGAGATCGCATCGATTTGCGGCGGTGTTTCTTCTGACGCGGAGAAACGCAGGACGTTGGCATCGGACGGGTCGAGTTGCGCCATGATGCTGATCGATCCCGGTCCCAGGCCCGGTCCCGGTCCGGTGGGAGGAAACGCGATGGCGGTGGGGCTCTGGCCGTTGACGCGCAGTACTGCATAGCGCGGCGACTTGCCGGGATTCCTGTACGAAATACGGACCCGTGCCCACGGCGTGCGGGAAGCCACTTTGGAAAAGATGAGATCGCAGTCGCGGCACGTGAGCGGAGCGTTGGCGGAGTGCTGGGTCGCGGGGTCGGGCCGGTATGGTGTCGGGGGCATTTCGGCGCCCTGCACAATCAGCAGAACCGCGTCCCCCGGCGGCACTTCAACGGCATACGATCTCGTGCGGGTCTGTTGTTCACCGGTCCAGAGATTCGTGATCGTCGCCGGGGCCTCTTCGGCGAGCCCGAGTTGCTTCCATCCCGCGGAAATCTGGTGCGCGGCGGCGGTGCGGTTGAGCAGCAGGACGGCGCGGCTGCCAGCTTTGGCGAGCGGCTTGACCCACAACTCAAGACCTTTCGCCGGCTCCGCGGCTTTGACGGCCTGCAGTCCCAGCGCATCCTGATCGACGGCGAGTACGGCCGGGTTGGTGAGCATGGCCAGTGTTTCCGGAGTCAGTCTGGTCAAATCGGCACCCACCAGCAGGGGAGCTCCGCTGATCGCCCATAGGCTCATGTGGACGCGGTTCTGGACGTCGGAAAGGCCGGGCATGCCGATGACCATCATGTCGGGGTCGTTGTAGAAGCCGGTGTGCTGCGCCTCCGGGTGCACACCCTTGTCGAAGTTGCCGAGCATGTTGTCGAAGCTCGCCTTGCGGGAAGCGTGCGGGCCCGACGCCACGATGGGATCGACGATGTCTCCGCTGGTGCGCCAGATGTCGGCGGGCGCTCCACCAATGTGCGGCGCCCATGTCCACGGGCTCTGCCGGCCCCACTCGCAGAGCGAGAAGTAGAGACGATGGCCGGTGATCTTTTCGGCACGGGCAATGGCGCGGGCGATCTCGGCGTACTGGACGACGGGGTCGAGATTCTCCCGGTCGCCGCCGCACCAGTCCACCTTCACATAATCGAATCCCCACTGCGCGAACTGGAGGAAGTCCTGCTCGTAGCGGCCTTCGCTGCCGACGTTGAAATACATCCACCCGACATCGGGATAGAGGCTGCAACCGTTTTTACCGGCATCGGTGTAGATGCCGGCCTTGAGGCCAAGGGAGTGAATGAAGCGGACGATGTTGGCCATGTCGCCGGGCTTCTCGCCAGCAGCCAGGGCCGGCCAGGCTTTTTCGTCGATGACGAAGGTGCCGTCGGCGCGACGCTCGCCAAGCCACCAGCCTTCATCGATATTGATGTACTGGTAGCCGGCCTTCTGCATGCCATTCGACGCCATGGCTTTTGCCTGGGCCATCACGATTTCGGCATTGACGGTGTTAGAAAAGCTGTTCCACGAGGACCAGCCCATGGGCGGGGGTGGAACCGGAATGGGGCGCACGGCATCGGAAGAGGCGGCCAGCACGGAGGCGAACACAAGCAGCGGCGCGACGAGTACGAGTTCAACACAGTGGATCCTGGATTTCGTGTGCATTTGATTTCCGTCCATCGAACAGCGGCCGTGATCTCCCACCCTCGCGACAAAAAGAAATCGCGAGGATGGGGCACGGAGGGTTGTTTCTGGTTTACACCTTCAGGAAGATTTTCTTCTTGTAGAGGATCCAAACAGGAATGAAACAGAACGCGGCGAAGGAGACCGAATAGGCAAAGGCCGCCCAGCCCGGATCGGGGATGTGCGCAAACGTGTTCCGGAATATCCAGCCGATCAGGTTGGAATGGGGGGTGTGGGGATCGCCGATGTGAATGTTGTCGAAGATTCCCGGCATGAGTTCGCTGAACAGGTAGGCGGCGATGGCGTTGGAGCCGAAGACGAGCCATACCCAGGTCCAGCCCTTGCGCCAGTTCATCTGTTCCACTGCCCAGAAGCAGAACGTGAGCAGCGCGAGGGAATAGCCTCCCGCCACCAGCACGAAGGAACTGGTCCACATATTTTTGTTGAGCGGAAACTCGAGAGACCACAGGTAGCCGACGGCCAGGCTGGCAATGCAGGCAGCGGCGAGGCCCGCGGTCTTGGCGGGAATGGCTCGCTTGGAGCGCAGCCAGATGCCGGCGAGAACACCCATGAGGCAAGTGCCGATGGCGGGCAGGTCGCTGAGCAGGCCTTCGGGGTCGCGTACGTTGTGGTCCGGCGGATAGAGATAGAGGTGATAGGGGAGCACGTGGCGATCGATCCAGGAGGTGAGGTTCTGGGTCATGTCCATGAAGGGAATGTCGCGGCCGGGCATGCCCACGCCCGGAATCGGCACCCAGCGGATGAGCACCCAGTAGCCCACCAGCGCGCCCGCCAGGGCCGCCCACTTGGTCCACGCGCGGTTGTCATAGAGGTAGAACAGCCCGCACACCAGGTAGCACACCGCCAGCCTCTGCAACACTCCGTAGAAGCGCATGTGCGCCAGATGGAAGAAGGGGAAGCTGTTCACAATAATTCCGAAGAGGAAGAGCACGACAAAGCGCAGCAGCGTGTGCCTGGCCAACTCGCCTCGCGCGGCTCCGCGCGCCAGGCGGGCTTCAAAGGCAAACACCACGGAAACCCCGATCACGAACGCGAAGGTGGGAAAGACCAGATCGGTGGGGGTGAGCCCGTTCCATTCGGCGTGATTCATGAAGTGCCACGAGCCGGGGCCGCCGTTGTTGTTCACCATGATCATGAAACAGATGGTGATGCCGCGGACCACATCGAGCGAGAGCAGCCGGCGGAAGGTTGCGGGAGCGGCGGGCGACTGCGTCGAGGGGAGCGAGGTTGCCTGAGTTGTCATAGCGGTAGCCGTCTCCATGAGACCCGGTTTGCCCCTACGCTACGCGCTGAGGCCATGGTTCGCCAAGCGCTTCTTGTACGTCGCCCGGATTGCCTATGGACCACCTGGACCGCATAGATTAAACTTGGATCAAACAGAATCACTGTCGATTTTTTGGGAATGCCTATGTTTATGGTGTCTTCCTGCGTCCGTGCCATTCTATTGCACGCCGCAATGCTGCTGCCGATGACGGCGCTCTGCCTGCCCGCCGGCGCGGCCGATTCGTCCACGCCAAGCGAGCCTGTGAACCCAAAGGCACGCAGCACCTACGCCGAGGCCCTTGGGTGGCTGAAGAAAGGGGACAAGGCGCTCGCAATCGACAACTTCCGCAAGGCCAACAAGCAGGATGGCGGCCATTGCGTTGAGTGTTTACGCCGTGCCTTTACGATTGCGAATTCGATTGGCGCGTACAAGGACGCCGGCGACGTGGCCCGCGAGTGGCTGGAGATAGCCGCAACCGATAATGAAAAAGCTGCGCTCCATTACCGGATCGGGGTTGCACTGCAGCAACAAGGCATCACCGGCAAAAAAGAGAAATGGTTCAACGACAGCTGCGATGAATTCAAAACCGCTCTCCAGCTATTGCCGGGCTTTACGGTAGTGCACTACTCCTGGGGCGTGTCGCTGGCCTATCTCCACCAGGACGATGCCGCACGAACCGAATTCTCAGCCTTTCTCAACCAGGACAAACAGAACCCAGCCGCCCACGAGCGCGCCCAGAGGTTTGTCGAACGTATAGAACTGGCGCGCGCCCGGATGGCCCCGCCTTTTGCGGTGACCACTCTCGACGGCCAGCACATCACCATGGACAGTCTCGCGGGCAAAGTGGTCCTCATCGACTTCTGGGCCACGTGGTGTGGGCCTTGCCGCAACGCTCTGCCGCACATGCGCCAGATTGCCAAGAAGTTCGAAGGCCAGCCACTCGTCGTGCTCAGCATCAGCCTCGACAAAGACTCGGATAGCGACAAGTGGAAGAGCTTTGTCAAAGACAATGGGATGACCTGGCTGCAGTATCGCGATGGAGGCTTTAACGGGGAGATTGCAAAGCTCTTCGTTGTAAGGGCCATTCCCGCCACTTTCAGCATCGATGCCGACGGCGTGCTTGAAGACCAGCATATTGGCGATGCGGACATTGAAGGAAAGCTGAAGAAGATGATCGGGCGCGCCAACGAAGTGAAAGATCGCAAGCCCTTGCCGGCGGAGTCTCAGGGGACGATCGGGGGCTCGAGCTAAGCCGCCCACCACCATAGTCACTTCGGGGCATCCCGTCCGAAAAACGGCGGCAAATTTTCTAGCACATCGCGGGCGTGTTGCACAAGACTTGCAATTCCGCGCGAGGACACATACTATCCGCAATAGAAACCGGCCTGCAAAGCAGGTGGGTGATCAACGCTGGTTGAACCTACATTCATTGAACAGGGGCTCAACTCGACAATCGGTTCTGTGTGCCGTGTCCGCCAGTCCGGAATGCC
>DASXGD010000347.1:0-6197 GCA_036489245.1 Occallatibacter sp.
GCTGCTGGCCGCGCTCAACTGGGATGAACTTCTGCGCCACCCGCTCTGGATATTCGGGCTGGCTACGATCCATAGCCCGGTGCTGGCCGTGGCCGGTGTGATGATGGGCGCGGCGGCGGCTCTGTTTTACATGGGCCGCGAGCGCATGCCTTGGGCGGCAACCTTCGATGCACTAGCGCCGCCGCTGGTGGTTGGACTGGCGTGCGAGCAGTGGGGTGCGCTGCTGGCCGGAGCGGGCTACGGACGCGAGGCATCGGCCGGCTGGGCGATGGTCTACACCGATCCTCTGGCGCAGCGCTGGAGCGGGACGCCGCTCGGCGTTCCCCTGCATCCGGTCCAGGCATATGCCGCGCTGGGGTACATGTTGCTGGCGGTGATGCTGCTGACGCGCCTGCCCGCGCGCCGGCAACCGGGAGATGTGGCCGGCATGGCCGTGATGGGGCTGGGCGTGGTCGTCTACCTGACCGAACTGTGGCGCGATCCGGAAGGCAGGGGCGAGATACTGCACGGCGCGCTCGATGGCCCGCAACTGGCGGCGATTGTGATGGTGCTGGCGGGCGGGGTGGTGCTGTGGCAGAGAAACGGCCGCGCGAAGGATCGGGGCCCTTTGCAACAGGATGAAGCCGCAAGGATGGGGCCCGGGACGCTTGAGGAGCCGGTTAGCGACTCTCCGGGGCCGGGGGATGAGGCCGCTCATGAATGAACAGCGCACCCTGGTTGTCCCTGCCGAAGCCGCAGGCCAGCGACTGGACCAGTTTCTTACATCGCAACTGGAGGGCGTGAGCCGTTCGCGCGTGCAACTGCTGCTGGAGCAGGGCGACGTGGTGGTCGACGGGGTGCGTCCCAAAGCCTCTTCAAAGCTGCGCGGCGGCGAATCAATCGCCATCACGGGCGAACCCCGGCCCGCTCCGCTCAAAGCGATCGCGGAGGACATTCCGCTGCAGGTTGTTTTTGAAGACGCGAACCTGGCGGTGATCGACAAGCCGGCGGGGATGATGGTGCACGCCGGCTCGGGCATGAACGAAGATGCGCGCAACCGCGGGACGCTGGTCAACGCGCTTCTGCACCGTTTTCAAGCACTTTCGACGACCAGCGGGGACCTGCGGCCGGGCATCGTGCATCGCCTCGACAAGGACACCAGCGGCCTGATCATTGTGGCCAAGAACGATCGCTCCCACGCAGCCCTGGCGGAGATGTTTTCGACGCGCAAGGTGAAGAAGACTTACGTCGCGCTGGTGCACGGAACGGTTGAACGGGCGAAGGGCACCATCACGGCCGCGATCGGCCGCGATCCGGTGCGGCGCACCCGCATGACGACGCGGGTGCAGGAGGAGGGCCGGTCGGCGGTCTCCCACTACGAAGTCGTCCGCCGCCTTGCGACCCGATTCGGAAAATTCACCCTCGTGCGGGTGCGCATCGAAACCGGCCGGACGCACCAGATTCGCGTCCACATGGCTTCGATCGGACATCCGGTGGTGGGCGATAGCCTCTACGGAGCCTCGGGTCAACTTACGGACCAGGCCGCGATGCAGGCTGCTCAATCTAAAGCCGCCCGCCGCAAGGCCGAGCCCGAGAAGCTGCGCCTGGGGCGCAATTTCCTGCATGCGGCGGAACTGGAATTTAACCACCCGATCACGGGAAAGCCTCTCTCGCTCGCGGCCCCGCTTCCGCAGGCCCTCGAGGCGTTTCTGGAACGGCTGGAGAGCCCCGCCGGCTGATGCTGTATGGCGGCCTGAAACGTCCAATGGAGAGGCAGGTAATCCCGGGCGCCAGAATTCACACGCAGCTTGAGCGCGCTCTCAAGTCCGATTGCTAGAATGAAGAGGTCATGATCAGAAATACTTCCTTTCCAGCGGGAATTCTCCGCCGCTGGTTGTTTACGTGTATTTTGCTTGTCGCTGTTTTTCCCTGGATGTCGTTGTCCGCGCAGCAGCCTGCGGCCGCTCCCGCACCGTCCCAACCCGCGCCGTCGACCGCGGCCCCGTCGGGCGCCCAGGCAAAGCCTTCGCCGCAGCAGGCACAGCCTGCCGCCGACCCGGCCGACGACAGCAGCGCACCCACTCTCCGGCTGGGCGTCAACGAGGTCAACCTCATCTTCACGGTGACGGACCGGCACGGCCACTACATCCCCAATCTCAGGCAGAGCGACTTCGCCCTGCTCGACGATCAAAAGGCTCCGGAAAAGGTCAACGACTTCCGGCAGCAGATCAATCTGCCTTTGCGGGTGGGGATCGTGATTGACGCCAGCACGTCCATCCGGACCCGCTTCCAGTTCGAGCAGCAGTCGGCGACGGAGTTTCTGACGGAGACATTGAAATCGCGCGGCGACCGGGCCTTCGTGATGGGATTCGACGTGACCCCGACGGTCACCGCCGACTGGTCGAACAACCTCGATGCGCTGGAAACGGGGATCAACCGGCTGCGTCCCGGCGGCGGCACCGCGATGTTTGATGCCGTGTACACAGCCTGCCGCGACAAGCTGCTGACCGAGCGCGGCCAGGAGCCGGTTCGGAAGGCCATGATCCTGATCTCGGACGGCGACGATAACCAGAGCCGGGTGCGCCCCGACGAAGCCATCAAGATGTGCGAGCGGTCCGAGACCATCATCTACGCCATCAGCACCAACTGGACGCCGAGCCGGGGCAAGGGCGACCAGGTGCTGCAGCAGATGTCGGACGCTACCGGGGGACAGACCTTTTTCCCACCCTCGGTGGAGGAAATGACCACCAGTTTTCACGAAATCCAGGCGGAACTGCGCAGCCAATATGCGCTGACGTATACGCCGGCGGATTTCAAGGCCAATGGCGCCTATCGGCCCATCTACCTTTTCTGCAACGATCGCCGCTACCAGGTGAGAGCCAGGAAGGGCTATTTCGCGCCCACGCAATAGCGAAGTTGTCAGTTTTCAGTTGTCAGTTTCTATTCGGTTGAGGGGCATGGAGCCAGCATTGGCATTCCTGCAGTTGCTGAGAATTGCGAACTGACGACTGACAAGTGGGTCCGATTCCATTTCCGGAACGCGCGACCGAATCTTTCCAATTCCGGATTGACTCCTCTCACTTCTTTTCCGCACCTGTTCGCCGTCCCTCAATCCACGATGAAATGGATGTGAGTGTTTCCAATCAGATGGAAGCGCAGCATCTTCAGCAGTCACTGCGGGGTGGGAGAAGCGATGATCCGGCAGGCTATTTCGTGCGATATCTGCGGGGCTGAGAAAAAGCAGACCAATCACTGGTTCGTGGCCTATACCCATGGCGGTGAACTCCGGGTGAGCGGCTGGGGCACCCAGGGCAAGATCCGGGCGGGCGCCAAGCACCTGTGCGGGCAGACCTGCCTGCACAAACTGGTGGATGAATTTATCGCCGGGGGCGCGATCAGCAAGGCGCACGCACCGGCGCTTGAACCTGCCGCGGGCGATGAGCCGAGGCCGGCCGCGGATACGAGCCTGACATGCAGCGCCGCCTATATGAAGGCGGTTTCTTCACCGACGGGACTTCCGGCTCCTGCGCTGCCCGCCGTTATCGCCATCGCGCCGACGCGCGCTCTCCAGGAGCCTCGCGCGGAGGTTGCGGCACCGGTGGTGGAGGACGCTCCGAACTATTCGTCGCGCCGCTGGCGAGCCGAGGCCTGGGAGCGGGAACGGGAACGCGAGCGGCATTCCGGACTGGCGGTTCGGCGCAAGAGCTCGTAACGGTCGCGTGCAATCTGAAAGTGGCTTCCGGTTAAGCGGTGATACACGAAGAATCAGTTCATGGAATCAGAGACATCGATAATTGTCAGAGCTAGTGTGTATCGATACGTGATCATTTACCGCCTGGGTTTCTTCAGGCGTCGAACTCCAAAGACATCGAGTTTGGAATCTGTGCTGAGAACTGGCAAGTTGTTCTGTATAGCCTGCGCTGCAATCATCCGATCGAACGGATCGGCGTGAGGGTCATCAAATCGTGCTGCGCGCATCATGGACTCCGCTTCCAAAGGGAGAAGCGAATATCCAAGGCGCCTCTCTATGTTTGTAATCAGATCACTCTCGAATTCGACTGCCTCTGGAAGCTTGCCACGCCGTACCTTCACACTGATCTCGTAAACAGACGCGGCGGATACCAGAATCTCGTTGTCGAGGTCTGCGATCAATTTTCTGGCCCAGGGTTCCATTCGCTTCGAGTTAATCGCCGCCCAAAGCACATAATGTGTGTCGATGAGAACTTTCAATCGCCATCTCCGCTCCATGCTTTCCGTTCGGCTTCGGGGAGTTCGTCGAAATCGGCGGGAATATCGAAATCGGAGCAGTGAAACAAGTCAAAAACCCGCTCCTTCACCGGTTTCAGAGGGACGATCATCGCTACCGGCGTCTTCTTCCGCCCTGTGGTCAAGACGACCTTTTCTCCCCGTTGAGCCCGCTTTACCAACTCGGAAAGCTGGGTCTTAGCCTCGAACATCGTTGCCTCGATCACCACATCCCCTCCAAACTGCTAGGATTATATTAGCTAAGTTTCTTCGCAGTTGCAACGACAGTCCTGCAGCAGTTTCCTCGCAAATCGAAAACGCCTCGCACCGTTTCCGATCTTGCGTAGCGGTAATACGCCAATCAAAAATAGCGTATATGTGCGGAGGGCTTACCGGAGGAGCCAGTGTCTTCCCGCCCCAGCAAGCCAGGACGGGGCACCCCATCTCACAGTTAGGCTGGGCCACCCGCCACAATACGACGTATCGGCAATCGGTACCAGACCCTCAAGCCGGCTGCATCTCAAGTTCCAACGGCACCACCGTCAGGCGGTAGTCTTCCTCACTGCCCCAGTAGCCGGCGGTGACGGCGAAGATCTGATTTCCCGCCTGGAACTTAGGACAGATTTCGGGTGTATACAATCCCGCCGGGGTGGATTCATACGACCCGACTTTCGTCCAGAGGCCCCATGGCAGTGGGGACTCGTAGAAATCCCAAACCGTGTGAGTACCCGCGCCCTTCATCTTTCCGCCACCTGCCGGATAGTACCAGCCGACCATAAAATACCTCTTCTGGGCGGCGAGATAAACAGCACCGGTCATTCCAAATTTGCCGGGCGCCTGAATAAGTTGTTTGCCTTCGGACGGGTTCTTCGCCCAGGAAGCCGGGTTCATCCCATCTCCCCCGGTGTAATACTCCCAATCCCTGCCGTTCAGGAGCCCAAGCTTCGAGCGAGCGACCCGACCCAGTATCATGTCATCGCCGCAATCCCAGAATCCATTATTCGAAGTCGCATAGACATACTGATCCGCGTTATCCACACCGGGTTCCGTATTACCGTAGCCGTATTGAATGAAGTAGGGAGTCGCGAAACGCCGGCCGGGGAACATGGGCTTGTCATAGTTTTCCTGCGCAGTTCGCGTCCAGGTCTTCCCCAAATCCGTACTCCTGATAATGCTGGCGTTCTGCGCGGTCTGGCGCCGATAGAGATCGCCGCTGTCGTCCCCATACAGATGCCGTGCCACTGACAGGTAGAGCGCGCGATCAATCCACATGCAGCCGGTGGACTTCCAGTTGCACGCATCCGCGCCCAACTGCGACATCTTGCCATAGTCCGACATGGGATTGATGGTGGTTCCGGTCAGATGAAGGGGATCGCTTCCCTCCAGGCGGTTGAACGCCACGTTGGAGCTGCAGGCCTTGCGAAAACCCGTCGTGTCGTCGGAAGGCGAGTAGAGATTGTTGTCCCCCGCCCAGGCCGCGATCCAGGTGTCGCCGACACTGTCCAGGAGTCTGACCGGCGTACCCACCTTTACACCCTTGATGGGCTGGGATGATCCATTGTCAGCAAGCAACCGATAGGCCGCGGAGCCGAGAGCTACCCTGCCACCCGCCACCGTTGCAGCCAATGAGCCAATGAGAAAGTCCCGCCTGCGAATCGCCATCATCGCCTCAGATCCTCTGGTTTTTCACGGACTCGATTTTTTGCAATCATACTTTCAAGTGGAATCAGCCGCGCCCGTTTGCAAGCAACGCGAGCAGGCCGGCTTCGTCGAGGATGGGAATCTTCAACTCCTGCGCCTTGTCGAGCTTTGAGCCGGCTTCTTCTCCGGCGATGACGTAGCTGGTTTTTTTGCTGACGGAACCGGATACTTTTCCGCCCGCCGCTTCGATCCTCGCTTTGGCGTCTTCGCGGCTGAGATTGGGGAGGGTTCCGGTGAGCACGAAGGTCAGCCCGGAGAGTTGCGTGGTGCGC